>JAGQXC010000397.1 GCA_020436785.1 Saprospiraceae bacterium
CGGCAGGGTTACGACGGGGTATTATCAGCCGGTTATTACCTCGATTACAAACAGCCCGCCGGAAAACACTATCAGGTGGACCCGGAAGTCATTCCCGGTGCGGTGAACATTGACATCGATACCAGCAACTGGCAAAGTTGGAAAACCACCATTGCCTTCCAGGATACCAGGATGGAAGGCGATTTGTACTTATTTGGCTCCGGTGCCACGATCAACGGCATCATCCGTTCCATGGGTAATACGTCGGCTTTCACCGATACCAGGTGGGATGGCAACCGCCTTACGTTCAGTCATGAATCCTCCTTTGGCAAGGTGCACTATGATCTGGTCGCCCGGGGTGATTCGCTTCGAGGCACCATGAATATCGCGCTGTTTTCATTGGATTTCCAGGGCATTCGCAACGGTGGTTCCGACTGGTCCTCCGGAAACCCATTGCCTGAATTTGAAAAGATTGAGCCACTTACTTCCGGACAGGCACTACACATCCTGGGCGGTGAAGCATGCATCTGGACCGAGATGGTTAGCGCCCAAACCATTGAATCGAGAATTTGGCCAAGAATGGCGGCCATTGCCGAGAAGTGGTGGTCCCCCAGGGTCCTTACACAAAATGCGGACGATCTTTACCGTCGTTTATGGGTCATGGACGACCGGCTGATCAGCCAGGGTTTACAATCCCGGAGCAATCAATACGACCTGCTGGCGTCCATCGGCGGGTCATGGTCTAACTCTTTGCAGCAAATGGCCGATGTCCTGCAGGAAGACCAGTTCTTTAACCGGATGACCATTTATCCGCCTCCCTACCATGTGAAGATTCCGTTAACCCGGATGGTTGATGCAGTAACCCCGGAGAGCAGGATTGGATTTGAATTCAATCAACTCGCCAGGAATTATATGGACAACCCGACCGATCGTCTGCGAAGGATATTGATCGAATGGCTGGACCGCTGGACCGGAATGGATGATTTCCTGGACGCCCAGATCGCCGAACATCCTGAATTGGCTGAAATCGCACCCCACGCCCATCATCTGGCCCAATTGGCCCGGTTGGCTAAAGATAAATTAACCAATGAACCACGGTTTTCGTCGGATACGGCAATCATCGATTTACTGCAGGAATCTGCCAAACCTCAGGGTGGCACCCTATTGGCTGTCGTTGATGGCTTTTCGGTGTTGTTAAGATAAATCAAATACCCGGATCATGGCAATGGTTTGGTTATTGTTGTCGCATATATTATATTTGTGGCAACAAAATAATAAACCATGTCCGACCTCAAATCACGACCTCAAAAATTCTGGATGATCGTTGCCTCGAAGGATCACGTCAAAAGCGGGATTCAACAAGGGATTGCCCAGGCTTGTCATGGCAAGGCCAGTCCCCTGCGCCGGATGCGACCGGGTGACGGTGTCATCTACTATTCTGGAAAGCTCAAATTTGGAGAACCGGCAATATGTCAGCAATTTACCGCCATCGGTACCGTTAAGGATGGAGAAGTATATGCTGAACCGGTGACGCCATATTTTTGCCCTTCCCGCAGGGCGATTGATTTTTTCCCGGCCGCGGATATTTCCATCCTTCCACTGATCAATGCGCTTTCATTCATCCGCAATAAGCAAAGCTGGGGTTACCCATTTCGTTTTGGTTTTTTTGAAATTCCAGCGGATGATTTTGAATTAATTGCATCCAAAATGCTAAAAGATAATGATGTCCCAACCCGTCACCTTCCAGTTTGAACGTCCTGAAGACAGTCCCGGATACCTGCTCTGGCAAGTCACGATGTCCTGGCAGCGCAAGATCAAACACGCACTGGATCCGCTTGACCTGACCCATACGCAGTTTGTTCTCCTGGCGGACATTGCATGGTTGGCACGCCACCAGGAGGAGGTTACCCAGGTGGATGTGGCCACCCACAGCTCCACCGACCGCATGATGGTTTCCAAAGTGTTGCGTACCCTGCAATCGAAAGGACTGATTTCCCGCCAGGAGCACCCGACCGATACCCGTGCTAAAGTGGTTCGGTTAACCGGAGCGGGACAGGATCGAATTCAGCAAGCGATCCGGGTGGTGGAGGCTACCGATGGGGTGTATTTTGCCCCATTGGGAATTGATTTACCATTTTTCCGCTCACAAATGCAACTTTTATTAAATAGATGAGCGGATATGCAGCCAACATTGAAAACCCGTACTTTAGTCTGGATACACTTAAAACTGCAGTCATGACCATTCACAGCCTGACACCCATGATCTGGACCGATGCCTTTCAGGAAACCATCGATTTTTACACCAAGGTACTGGGTTTTATTTGCGGAGACCGCAACGATGAATGGGGCTGGGCGGGATTGTACCATGGCCATGTCGACTTGATGATTGCCAAACCCAACGCCCATACGCCTTTTGAAAAACCGGGCTTCACCGGTTCCTTTTATTTCAAAGTCGATGACGTGGAATCGGTATGGTCTAGGGTCAAGGATCTGGTGGAAGTCGTCTATGCGCCGGAAGAATTCGACTGGAAAATGCGGGAATTCGGCATCCGGGACAATAATGGATACCTGCTACAATTTGGGCAAGACCTGCTTAAGCAACCCTAAAAAACGCTTTTGAAACACGGTTTCTTCTTTCTTCTTGGGTCTACCGGACAAGAAAGCGCGCCCTTACCGGCGCCGGGTGGTGCTCGAAGTTTGCTTTTCTACCGCCAGAAGGTTACCTTAAGAAGGTTGCAAAAAAAAGAAGCACCATGCGTAATATCATCCTTATCCTGTTGACGCTTTCAGCTATTTTATTCCGTTGTTCAAAAACCAATTCCTGCCAGGAGCTTTCATTTGATGAACGTCAGTGTGGATCTGATTCTTTTCTGAGTGCGGGTTCAGATGATGAAAAACTGGTACAGGCACGAGATTACCTCCAGGCACAGGGAATTGACGTGATCGCTTCCGATTACGATCCCAACTTCCACGATGCCGTCTGCCAATCCTGCGATGTTTGCCCAACCAGCTTGCGTTTTTTCTTTGAGGTGAAACCGCTTGAAGCTTCCGATCTGAATGATCTGGACTTATTGAATGCGGAGATCGGCAGTTGCCCTTAAAATCCGGTTTTTAAAACAGTCTTTTTTCGAACTATTTCTTTCTGGTGAAGCTTGAAAAGAACTCACACTTGGAATCAAAATGACTTAGCTCATTTCTTCCATCAAAGGCCCCTTCCGGGTGTTTCCTTGAACAATCATTTCCTTACCTTAGCTGGAAATGCAACAGAAGTGAATAACAAAATAATCTGGAAATTGGCTACGGGGGTATTAACCTTGCTTTTGGTAATGTTTATTGCGTGTAATACGCCACCGGAAGAACCCACCGATTTAACGACTACTCCATTTATTCCCAAACCAACCTCGGTGACCGCAACGGCCAAGTCCTTCCATCTGGATAATCGAACGGGCATTGAAGTGCAAGACGCAACCCTGGAAGATTTAGGCAACGCCCTGGCTAACCACTTAAAAGCCATCACCAAAACAGATCCGGTTGTCTCGGTCAATGCGGGAAACCCTTCAGGGAGAAGTATACATCTCTCGTTGGCCGGAGCGGAAGATCTGGGCGATCAGGGCTATCTGCTTACGATTGAATCCGGACAGATCAAACTGGTTGCCAATCAACCGGTAGGCATTTATTACGGCATCCAGACCCTTCTGCAAACGCTGCCACCTGCCGGCACTCCTTCGGAAGGTCCTTTTATCATACCAACCGGTGAGATCCGGGATATCCCGCGTTTCGCGTATCGCGGCGTCATGCTCGATGTCGCCCGGCATTTTTTCTCGGTGGAAGAAGTAAAAAAATACATCGATATTCTCGCCGAACAAAAGATCAATTACCTGCACCTGCATTTAACTGATGACCAGGGATGGCGGATAGAAATCAAGTCCTGGCCCGAATTGACGGCAACCGGAGGCCGACTGGAAGTCGGCGGCGGCCCGGGAGGTTTTTACACCCAGGAAGACTTCAAAGAGTTGATCCGTTATGCCGGCGAACATTTCATCACCATTGTTCCGGAAGTGGATATGCCCGGACACACCAACGCAGCCCTGGCATCTTACGCCGAGCTGAATTGCGACGGCAAAGCCAGGGAATTGTATACCGGGACAGAGGTAGGCTTTAGTTCCTTGTGTGTACCCAAAGAGATCACCTACCAATTTGTTGATGATGTCGTGCGTGAGATTGCCGCGTTGAAACCCGGTCCCTATTTCCACCTTGGCGGTGATGAAAGCCATTCGACGGGATTACCCGATTTCATCAAGTTTGTTGAGCGTGTTCGTGGTATCGTGCGCAGTCATGGCTTTATCGACATCGGCTGGGATGAAACGGCTCAAACCGAATTGGACAACCAATCGATCATCCAGCTCTGGGCCAGCGCTGATTTTGCCCGCAAAGCGGCGGACAACGGCACCAAACTGATTATGTCCCCGGCGACAAAGACCTATCTGGATATGCAATACGACAGCCTTACCCCGCTGGGACTGCACTGGGCGGCATACATCGAGGTGGACGACGCGTACAACTGGGACCCCACGACGTTGTTTCCGGGTATCGGAGCAGAGGATATCATGGGACTGGAATTTCCATTGTGGACAGAAACCGTTACCGATTTAAAAGATCTGGAATTTATGGTATATCCCCGGTTGCTGGGTCTGGCAGAAATCGCCTGGTCACCCAAAGAAGGCAGAAATTGGAATGAATACAAAGACCGTTTGGCTCAGTACGTGCCTCGTTTGGATGCCCAGGGGATCAATTATTACAAAAGCCCGAAAGTGGACTGGCCGGAATGATTAATGGGGTTTGCGGGTGTTGGGTGTGAGGTATGGGGTATGAGGTATGGGGTATGGGGTATGAGGTATGGGGTGTGGGGTATGAGGTATGGGGTGTGGGGTGTCCTGCTCCGGCTAATCTACTCAGGCCGTATCAGAAGGTCGATTTAGGGATGTAACCTAATGAAGGGAAAGCTGCCTATCTTATAGACCTATTTTCAGCGTAAACTAAAATCAGATGCAACGTCGCAAAGCCATTCAATCGCTCGGACTCATCACCACCCACGTATTATTCCCCGGTGTGCTTGCCGGTTTCCTGTCCGGTTGTGCCCGTAAGTCCAATCCGGATTATACGCCGGAGTTCTTTAACCTGGACGAAATAGAACAAATCCGGAAGATGGTGGACATCATCCTACCGCAGACGAAAACAGCTGCCGCTTCGGCGGTCAATACGCACCTCTTCATTGATCAGGTTTGTAATCAGGTGATGACTCCGGATCAACAGCAACTGATGCGTGACGGAATAGCAGCAGTTGCGGAAGGTTTTATTCAGGCTCCCGACCAAACGGCATTTTTGACCGAAGTGGATCAAAAAGCCTACGCCGGAGAAGAGGGCGCCGCCTGGTTTGTGACGTTTAAAAAGTTGACCCTTATCGGCTTTTTTACCTCGCAGGAAGGAACCACTAAAGCCAGTAATTACGTCAAGATCCCGGATGAATACAAAGGTGATATTCCTGCAGATAAAACGACCCTGAATTACGGCAAGACCAGTTTGCATTTTGAAATTTAAACGGCTGAGGGGCATGACCGTCCTCAGTGGACAAACAAACGAATGATGGCAGATTTCAATATTCTTGGCAAAGGCATTACCGGCAACACCTACGACGCCATTGTGATCGGTTCAGGCATGAGTGGCGGTATCGCCGCCAAAGAACTGACTGAAAAGGGGCTAAAGGTCCTCGTCCTGGAGCGGGGACGCATGGTTGAACACAATAAGGACTATCCGACCGCACTCACCGATCCCTGGGATTTGCCACTCCGCAACATGGTGTCGCTCCATGAACAGGAGGACTACGCGATCCAAAAGAACCTGTATCTCTTCGGCCAGGACTGTAAGCATTTTCTGGTGAAAGACCGGATTCATCCTTACATCCAGAAAAAGCCATTCCGGTGGTACCGGGGTTACCAGATGGGTGGACGTTCTCTGCTGTGGGCCAAACATACCTGGCGTCTGAGTGATCTTGATTTTGAAGCCAATGCGAAGGAAAATGTCGGGGTCGACTGGCCAATCCGCTACCAGGATATTGAACCCTGGTATGGCCACATCGAACGTTACATCGGCGTCAGTGGAAACCGTGACGGAATCAAGAATCTTCCGGATGGGGAATTTCTACCCCCGTTTGAAATGAATGTTTTTGAAAAATCGATCCGCCAGCGATTATCGGAAGCGTACGACGACCGCAAACTGATCATTGGCCGGATGGCCATCCTGACGCAGGACCACCGAGGACGACAAAAATGCCACTCACGGAATCTCTGCCACCGGGGATGCATTTTCGGTGCCTATTATTCCAGTAATTCGGTCTCCCTGCCAGACGCGGCAAAAACGGGAAATTTAACGATGCGGCCATTCTCTATTGTGGATAGCCTGATCTATGATTCCCAAACGAACCGGATCAAAGGGGTTCGGGTGATCGACTCCGAAACCAATGAGACGGTAGAGTTCTTTGCACGGGTCGTCTTCCTCAATGCCTCCACCCTGGGCAGTACCCAGATTTTGTTGCAGTCAAAGTCCGATGATTTTCCCGACGGCCTCGCAAACTCATCCGGAGCATTGGGCCACTACCTGATGGATCACCACGCCTACATTGGCGCCATGGGTGGAATTTCGGGTATGACCGACTCCTATTATTATGGCCAGCGTCCTGCGAGCGTCTACATTCCCCGCTTCCGCAATGTCAAAAATAACGACCAGGACTATTTGCGCGGCTTCAGTTTTGAAAATTACACCGGTCGCAGTGATTGGGATCGCGGAGCCAATCTACCCGGGCTTGGCGCCGAGTGGAAGGAGTCACTCACCAGACCGGGCGACTGGTGGGCTTATTTCGAAGCTTATGGAGAGACACTGCCCGAATACTCCAATCAGGTCTCGTTAAGCCCAACGGAAAAAGATCAATGGGGGCTTCCTGTCCTTGAGATTGATATGGCTTATGGGGAGAATGAAATGAAAATGCGCAAAGACATGCAGGCCACCGCTGTGGAGATGCTCGAGAAAGCCGGCATGGAGTGGGTGATGCCTTTTGACTATGGGGCCATTCCCGGGACGGTCATCCATGAGATGGGTACCGCCCGGATGGGAAAAGATCCAAAAAGTTCCGTCCTCAATAAGTGGAACCAGGCGCATGATGTGCCTAATCTTTTCGTTACGGATGGTTCATGTATGGTATCCTCTCCGTGTCAAAATCCATCCCTGACTTATATGGCCCTTACGGCCCGGGCTTGCGACCATGCGGTGAATCAATTAAAAGCCGGAGAATTGTAGAACCGGTTGGTTGCAGTTGTGGTGCATTTTGTATTTTCATTGTTAATGATGCATCTCCAAATGAATTCCCGGCTTCGATATACTCCGTGGCTGTTTGCCTTACTGGTGACATTTTTCGGATGTCAACCCAATACGGAAAAACAACTTCCGTCAACTTCTTCCCATTCAGCAGATCGGCCTAATGTCATTCTAATTGTTGTGGACGACCAGCGTTGGGATGAATTCGGTGCCATGGGGCATCCATTTTTGAAAACACCCAATATCGACCGGTTGGCACAGGAAGGCGCATTATTTACCAATGCCTACCAGGTGGTCCCACTATGTTCACCAAATCGTGCCAGCATCCTTACCGGTCAATATCCTTCGCGTCACGGCATCATCGACAATGTAGCACGCGACCGTGCCAGTCACCGTCTGGATTTGTTTGCGCCCTGGTTGCAGCAGGCCGGATATACGACGGCACACATCGGCAAATGGCACATGGGTAACGATCCCACCCCCAGACCAGGTTATGATTTCTGGTCGTGTCTTCCCGGGCAGGGGCGGACCATTGACCCGATCCTTTTCGAGAATGGCCACTTGGACACCATCACCGGTTATGTCACGGATATCCTGACGGACAAAATGGTCGAATTTATTCGTACCCATCAAGATCATCCGTTTTTCGCCTACCTGGGACATAAAGCCATTCATCCGGATGTAAAGCAACTGAACAGCGGGGCGGTCGATCTCGCATCGGGGCATCGTTTTATTCCAGCGCCCCGTCACGCAGGGACATACCGGAATTCCCACTTTAATCGCCGTCCCAACGCGCTGACTTCCTACACGCAAATCGATTCGTCTTCGGTTACCGGCGAAGCATTGATCGCCAAGAATAGCCTGGAGATGCAGAAAGAATTCGGTGACGGATTTTTGGATCACTTCACCTCGGAAGAAACCATTCGGGACCGTTCGGAAATGCTGCTTGCCGTCGATGAAAGCCTGGGCCGGATCCTGACCACCCTTGAGGAATTAAGCATGCTGGATAAGACGTGCCTCATTTTCACCAGTGACAACGGGTATTTTTACGGCGAACACGGTTTAAGCCTGGAGCGGCGATTGCCCTATGAAGAATCCGTTCGCACCCCATTGTTGATCCGGTACCCTCCCCTGATCCCAAAAGCTTACCGTGAAGAACATTTTACCCTGTCCATCGACTATGCGCCGACCATTCTTGATCTCGCCGGAGTCCCGATCCCACCTACCATGCAAGGCCATTCACTCGTTCCATTGTTTCAGGGGCCCGTCAAGCAATGGCGACAATCCTTCCTGATGGAATATTACAGTTATGAAAATCCAATGCCCTGGCTGATCGATACCGATTACAAGGCTTTCCGAAAAGGTAAATACAAATACATTCGCTGGTATAAATACCTCGACCGCGATGAATTGTATGATCTGGAAGCAGATCCGTACGAATTGCACAACCTGGTCCATGAAACCGGGATGCAGTCAGTCGTCAAAGAAATGAAACAGGAACTGGC
>JAGQXC010000398.1 GCA_020436785.1 Saprospiraceae bacterium
CACCTGTACATCGACGGTATCCCGGGAAGTACAACCGGTCAACGTTGCTGCCAGAATGTATTGACCGGAGGTGTCTGTGGTCAGCACCGGATCGGTGGATCCGGTCTCCCAGGCATATGTCACGCCATTAAGAGGAACCGTACCATCGAGAGTCACGGATTGGCCTTCACAGATGGTCTGCTCCTGAAGCCCGAGATCAACCTGAAACTGTTGTGCTTCCAAAACCGTAATGGTATCGAAGAGGATGCAATTGTTGTCATACGTTGCCCGGACGAAATATTCCCCCGGCATGGTCACCTCGTACGTTGGATTCGTTCCGGAATTATTCCACAGGTACGCATTGGCGCCAATCAGGTTGTCTTCATTCAGGATCAGGGAAGCGTTGTTACACAACACGACGTCCTCCCCCAGCAGTCCATAATCAACAAAGCCTGGTTTGTTGTCGAATTGCCAGCCAGAATTGGAGTTCCCAACGTTGTCGCTGTTGGCACCTGCAAAAAACTGCGCGCCTCCCTGTGCCCGCTGATCCCGCATCTGAATAAACGCTCCATCAACGATGCCATTCGTTTTCACGTTGATGGCCTGCTGGCCGGGAATCGTTGCTTCCAGGCGGATGCGAGCGCAATTGTTTCCCCGGATCTGCCAGTAGTCATTGACCAGGTGCTGCAGATTGCTTTCCAGTACATAACCATGTCCAGGGGTAAATATCAGGGAGTCGGTCTCCGTTGGTCCGTAGAGGTAGCCATCCCCGGCGAAGGCCAGTTTGTGAAATGTCCACGCCAATTTGTTCTGGGCATTGCCGGCAAAGTAGCTGTTGGCAATGGTGCCGACTCCATTGGAATTGGAGAACACGACGTTGTAAAAATTGAGATTGAGGAGATAACCAATGATGCCGGCATTCGGGTCGGTCAGTTCAAACGTACTGGTCCCGGCTTCAAGAATCACATCCTGACTATTAAAGTTCATCGATCCGTAGGTTGTAGCATATTGGCCGGTCACCACCAGGTGGCAGGAGCCTCCCTGCAGGACAACCGGTTTATCCGGGTTGGCGCTATACGTATAATAAGAAACAGTCTCGCCCCGGGTACCCTCGCCCAGATTGAGGGTACCATTGGTTTGACCAATGTAACTGAAACCAAAGTCGGATAACATGGTCCATTTCCCCGTACCCTGGACAACCAGATTCCAGATGAAGTGACCACGCATGTCGAGCACATTGTCAGGAAGATCTCCTTTCAAATACAACTCATTAACATAGAGCTGTAAATCCGTGCGCAATTCGAACGAACCATAGGCATACATGTCATCCATGGTCATCGTCGTAGAAGGTGGCGGTCCGGACCACAGCAGGTTTTTAAAATTGACCAGAAAGTTACCCACATTGTAATCAACGACCTGATTGGGTCCTGTAAAGGACTGATCATCAAAAAAGACATTATCGAAAGGTGTCGGTATGCATTCACCTCCCGGCCCTCCGGAAGTCAACGACCAATGGGCCGGTTCATGCCAGCTGCCGCTGCCACCAACCCAATACAGGTTCCTGCCTTTGGTCAATTCCTGAATGGTCCATCCCGGGGTGGGCCCGACCCCGATGGAATTCTCCGCAACGTGGTCAAGCGGACTTCCCTGAAACTGGATGTTTTGAATGATGGTATAATACACCCGTTGATTGTTCGGGCTAACAAACTGAACCGGCTTACCCTCGACTTCGGATTCGATGCGAATCATGGCATCACACCGTCCCAGGGCCAGGAGGGTGTCCATATTAAACACTTCGCCGGAACTGCCAAACCGGTACAAATAACCGGGTGACAATTCCAAAGTCCCGAACTCGTGGTGACCATAAAGCTCTCCCCATGCCCCGAAGTAACAATGATGAAACCGCACCGCGCTTATCTTCCGGTTGCCGTCATAAGCCGACATGCTGGCATAGCTCCCTTCAAAACGCACATCATAATACGTTAACGTACCGGGTTGATCGAACACCTGGTATACATAGCTGTAAATATTCTTAAACACAATGGTGGAGGTGCCGGCATCCAGGGTAAAATTATCGGCCTGAACCCGCCACTCCAGCGAGCGATAATCAAAAGACCTTAACTCGACGCGACTGGCTCCCAGATAAAGGGCCCGGTTGGTATAGTACATGGCGTCGAGGAATTTCATGCGCCAGACAAAGTCGTTGGTGCGCCAGGTTCCCTGAATAAAGTGAAACTTCTCGGCGAGCGAAAAGGAATCCTGCATGGTGTATTCTCCCGCTGAGGTTTTATAGACATCACCAAGATACATCTTACCGGCCGAGGTCACGGTCAGGCCATTTTCTTTTCCTTCCAGATACAGGTCGCCGGTAAAATCCCACATCATGTTATTATGCAGGGTTAGGCTTCCGAAGACGTGCAACCGGTTGGTCGCCTTACCAGCCAGGTGTGGTGTACGGGTGATATTGCGCCAGATCATTTCTTTACAGATCACATCCTCCAGGTCGATGGTCACCACATTATTGTTGGCGGTAAATGAGTTCTCATCAAAGACCACTACATCTCCAGCAGATGGAATGCATGCACCCGGAGTGCCTCCACTGGCATTGGACCAATGCATGGGATCGGACCAGTTGCCGGTCCCTCCCACCCAATAGAGGGTGGTTCCCGCAGTATTGCTAAATGTCCATCCGCTGTTGGCACCCAGGTCGGAGCTCATATCGGCAGTGATGGTTCCTCCCGTCACGGTGATTCCCTGAACATTCAGGTAGGCAAGCGATTGACTTCCTCCGATGTGCCATACAGCCGGATCGCCGGAAGTCGTACTTTGGATGGTAATGGGACGGGCACAAGTGGCCATGGCCTCAATGTTGCCGATATCTATCGTAGCTCCGGACTCAAAGCGATAGGCTTTACCGCCGTTAAGCTGGAAGGTGCCAATGGAGGTTCCATTAAATCCCACCGTACCATTGTTGTCTATCCGCAGCCGGTTGACGTCAAATGGTCCAAACTGGCTGACATATCCATCCCGGTAATAACTTAAGTTGCTCGACCCACTGGTTGCCGAAAAATGCACTTCATTGAGGAATACTTTATTGGCCGTCGTCGCGATGAGCTCCGAATGATTTCCTGACAGTTCCAGCACTGAGCTTCCCGGTTGAATTGTGAGCATTGCGCCCATGATTTGTGCGGCATACCGGTAATAATAGTTTTGCTGGAGATAACCGTTGCGGGTGACTAAAAGGTGGGACGATCCCAGTGACCAGGTGGACTTCACCAGTGGCATGAGATCCAGGTAGCCGGTCTCGATATCAAAATCTGCCGTATTCAGACTGCCTCCGGTACACTGCAACACACTGTCAATGGCTATCCCTGATGCCAGCGTCCAGGCACTCATGCTTCCGCCGTTAAAATTCAGGTTCTTGCGGAACCGGAATCCAGCGGCATTAATGGTTAATCCGCCTTC
>JAGQXC010000399.1 GCA_020436785.1 Saprospiraceae bacterium
ATTTTACCAAAGCCATGGAGGTTGCAGCTTTGGTTCTGTTTCTGTTTACGTTCTACCGCTTCTGGCCGGTCTACCATGAATTAATTCAGAAGGGTGAACCACAAGGTCCCATTGCTTCCATACCGATGCCGGAACCAGTCACTCCGACTTCCGGCAATGAATCCTCAGGAGCCACCCGGTTGCAGGTAGAAAATCCAACTTTTGCTCAAGCAGATGTTCGTACTTCTTCCACCGGACTTCCTCCGGCCAATTCCACGGAGTTCCTGGATGCCTCGCATTCTGCCAATTCACCTTCCAAAGCACCTGCTGCAACTACAGGCAATTTCCATTCCATCGAAGAGGCTGAAATCCACTCCTTAATAAAAACACATGAACCGGAATTAGCCAACGTTGCGCCGGCACCGACCCCGCCTCCCGTCTGGTCACAACGGACTCAGGAAGTGCCGCTGTCCATAGAAGAATCACGCCGGGCACCCGGAATCATGGATATTGCTTTTAATGCTTTGCCGGTTAATTTCACGGAAGCGGCTTCCCATGAAAATGCCATCCATCTGTCCGCCTATCAAAAGGAAAGCAGGCAGCATGTACCAAAGCGCCTGAGCATGTTTGGAACGATGGATATCAATCATGCATTACTGTCCGCATTTAAGCTCAATGATAAAGTTGCCTTCAATGAGAAAGAAGTGACCAATTTGGGCCATGGTGCAGGGATCAGCATATTGTTCGATTATGGAAAGGTCGAACTGGAAACCGGGATTCAATACAACAACATCCAGAACAATCCCAATACCCAGGTCAAGGTAGGAACGCCAACCATTGGCATTGAGGATTTCGACTATTATCTGATCGATTGGGATGTCATCAAACTTCCTTTGAACGCCCTCTATAAATTAAAAGATGAAGGCCGGTTTCAGTATTATGCCAGTTTTGGGGTGGACCTGAGCATCATTGCCCAGGCTACCTACCATTATTCCGCTCCGGCCATCTCCGCCTTCCGGGTTACTGACCCGAATGATGATGCTGGTCGAAATTCCAAGTTGACCGTTTCCCGGGATATTGCACAGATGCAAACCAGCCTGCTGGATAAAGGCAAAAAAGACGCCTACTTCAACGTGCACATTGGCGCCGGCTTTGAATACCTGCTCACCGACCGTCACCGGTTGTTCTTCGAGACGGCTTATCAACAACCCCTCGTGACCCCTTCGGTCATCAATGAAAAAGACCGCTTTAAGATTATTTCTTCCAAGTTGGGAGCCCGGATGGAATTTTAAAATAAGAAGCGGCAGAAGGATCATTCGTGATCAGGGTGGTAAAAATAGTACCTGTCCGGCCGGTTGATGGATAGATCAATAAGAAAACCCAATTTCCCGGCATTCAAACCAGCATCAAACGCTTCGATTACAAAATAAAAAAGGCGGGGATTTACGTCCCCGCCTGATGCAATTTTCGATTGCAGAAATTTATTTTTTCAGGCCCGGTTGACGGTCCAGAAACTCATGATACAATTGGATATGGCGGCTGTCCAACGGAATATCCCAACCCTGAATGAATACTTTTTCTATGTTGGTTTTGGTCTCAAAAGGATCTCCATCGGTTACGATCAGATTGGCTTGCTTGCCTTTTTCGATCGATCCGAGATGATCGGCAACTCCAAAGATTTCCGCCGGATTGATGGTCACTGCCTTCAAGGCCTCCTCTTTGCCAAGCCCATAGGCGGCGGCAAAACCGGCATGGTAAGGCAGGTTACGTACGTTTTCCGTTTGCATGGTACGGATGGCGATTTTTACACCGGCCTTATTTAATTTTCCGGCATTGGCATAAGCGGCATCGTAGCGATCGGAAGGACGCGAAGGCAAATCGATGACCGGACCCACCAAAGCAGGTACGCCTGCCGCAGCAATGCTGTCAGCGACCCGCCAGCCTTCGGAAACACCACCGAGGATCGCGTTCACTTTTTTCTCCTTGATCCAGCGCAAAGCCGAAAGGATGTCTTTGTCTTTTTCAACCTCGATCAGCAATGGAGCCTGTCCGTTGACAACGGGTAACAGGGCCTCCATAGCCGGGTTGTAGTCGGTATTGCGTGGTTTGCCGCTCTTGTGTGCTGCAGCATCCAGCATGGCAAACTCCTTGGCCAGGTCCCAATATTCGTTGAGATCTTTCAGTGCTTTTTCTTCAGCCTTCTTGATATCCTCTGGACTGCGGCGGTCAAAGCGGCCAAAGCCACCCGAGCGGGGCCAGTTTAAAACCACCACTTTGTAACCGGCAAACATCTGATTAGGAGTATAACCATTCAGATCGATCAATGCCGCCGTTCCGGGAAAACGACCTCCAGCTGGCATCGTCAATACGGTGGTAACCCCATTGACACGCGTCACGGGGATTGCTACCGAGTTGGGATTGACTGCAGTCAATGCCTGCATTTCCGGCACCAGATCACCGATTTCATTATAATCCTGGGTGAGTGATACCGATTCTACTTCGCCCAATCCAAGATGCGTTCCGGCGTCAATGAGACCGGGATAGATCTCTTTGCCTGAACAATCGATGGATTCGGCTCCGGCGGGAATATTTACAGCTTTGCCTACCGCCTGGATCTTCCCATCCTGGATCACCACGGTGCCATCTTCGATGGTTCCTTGCGTAATGGTATGGATGGTTGCATGCATCAATGCAAAGGTCCCTTTTTCTGGTTTGTACATCAGTTGTGCCCGCGACGGTAATGCCAGGGCGCAAAGGGCTAGTAACAATGGAAATATTTTTAGAATTTTCATACCTGGCTTGAATTAACGGTTTTCAAATAAATACTCAAACACTCCCTGCATGCAGCGGTCTTCTTCCGTCTGCACCTGGTAGGTTGGCAAATTTTCCGGGTCAATCTGTACCCGAATGTCAGCCGGGTCCTTGTCGATGTCAAAATAGACCACACCATCGATGATGGTTTTTACCGGGACGGCATAGACCGACAACGGGTGATGGCTAAAAATAGCCACATCGCCTTCCTTGCCTTCTTCCAAACTGCCTATACGATCGTCGACACCCAGTTGTTTGGCCGGATTGATGGTGATGAGCGCCAGGGCTTCATCGTCCGTCAGGCCACCGTAATGTTGCGTCTTGGCCGCTTCGTGATACAGATGGCGGATGAGGTCCGGAGAATCGGAATTGATGGAAGTGACCACACCATTGCGGGTCAGAATGGCCGCGTTGTAAGCGGTGGAGTAATACACTTCAAATTTATAGGCCCACCAGTCTGCAAATACAGATGCATAAGCGCCGAAATTGGCCAGCTCGGGAGCTACCTTGAAGCCTTCATTCACGTGCTGGAAGCAAATTTTCTTGATTCCAAAGTCCTTGCAGACGTTCATCAGCATCAGAATTTCATCGGCGCGGTACGAATGACAGTGGATCATCACTTTGCCACTCAGTACATCGGCCAGGGTCTCCAGGCGTCGATTGTAGGCCGGGGACAATGCCCGGGGATTGGTTTTCATCTCCTTATTGTAAGCATCCCACTTGGCCTGATAGGCCTGGGCTTCTGAGAAGGCACGGCGGATGACCTCTTCGACGCCCATCCGGGTGCGCGGGATGATGTCATTGCCCTCACCATGTACACGCATGGGGTTTTCACCCAATGCAAACTTGATGGTACGGGGAGCTCCTTCCATCCGCAGGTCGTTGGGATTGGTGGTGCCATAACGGTGTTTGATGGTTTCACACTGGCCACCAATCACATTGGCGGAGCCGTGCATCGCATGTGAAGTCGTGGTGCCGCCGGCCAATGCCCGGTAGATGGACACATCCATCGGATCAAGGGCGTCACCTACCCATACATCAGCGGTCACCGGATTGGTTGCTTCATTGACGGCATCAATGCCAATGTGTGAATGGGCATCAATGATGCCCGGCATGACATACTGTCCGGTGGCATCAATGACTTCCACGCCTTTAGGAGCAGAGATGTTTTTGCCAATCTTCTTGATGATGCCATCAACAATGAGAACATCCGAATTGGCCAGAGTTCCTTTGGTGACCGTTAGCACGGTCCCATTTTTAATGAGTAGACTTCCCTTAGCCGGTTGGCCCCAAACAAGTCCGGTGCCCGCGAATAAAAGGAAGATCAATATATGTATCGGTTTCATGAATGCTTAATTTAGTTTGGTTTGCTAATGCGTTTGCCTTCTACATTGTAGGTGCCGTAGCTGCCTACCGTGACGCGACCGTCCAGGCTATCGCCTTCTATATTTAATTCATACTGCAGATTCATGGTATTGCCGCCCATATTGTAGTCCATGTCAAAGGTGATGACATTGCCGGAGACCAATACATTGTTGAGTGGCTGGGTACCATCACCCATGGCCGCATTGGAAATGGCACCTTTGACTTCATTCCCTTCCATGGAGAAAATCATCTTTCCTTCAACGGTTTGGTTAGGCACTTCAATGGTGTATTCCCAGGTGCCCAATGCGCGTTGACGGGAGGCCGGGTCACTGCTGCCTGCCTTGGCTTTTGGTTTGGATTCGTATTCGTATTTGGTTCCATCCACAAAAACAAAGCGCACCTCCGATTTTTCTTCAAAATAGGGCCCGGTGCTGACCACCAGGTTGGCAATTTTGCCTTTTTCCAGCGTTCCCAATTCACGGTCCAGCTGGAGCAATTTAGCCGGTTCGGTCGTCAGGGCGGCAAGCGCCTGATCCTCCGTCAGTCCGGCCTTGATCATCCGTCCCAGGTTCGACTTAATTTCCGAATTCCGGGCGCCTTTGGAGGAAAGGCTGAATGGAATTCCTGCGGCGATCAGTGTTGCAGCCTGCTTTTCGCGTTTCTCCACTTCAGCTTTTTGCTTCTCCTTTAACATTTTCAACTCCGGATCCTCCGGCTTCTCCATTTTCTTTTCTTCTTTTTTCTCCTCGTCTTGTTTGGCTTCTTCTCCTTCTTTCTTGCCCCGGTCTTTCTTGGCATCTTTTTCGTCCTCGATCTTCTTGGGTAAGTCCAGGGATACAATCAACGGTATGTTACCCTTTTTGATTTGATCGGTAAATAAATAAGCCTCTTCCACATTGGCGAGAATGATGTTGAAACCCAGATCTTTCTGAACATCCATGGCCCGGTACATCGAAAGGATATCCGGCGCTTCAAAAATCACCGGCACTTCCTTCCGGATGATCGGGTACATCGACTGGGTGGCGGCATCGTAGCTGGGACGGGGTAAACCGGTTGGATCTTCCTTATACATGGTCTCATGGTGCAGGGCGATCTCAGCATTCTTGTAAAAATCACGCCACTTAGACATGACTCCGATTACCGTGCTGGGGTATACGCGGTTTTCAGCTCCTCTGAATTGGGCAAATAACCCGGTATTATCCCGCAGGACCATGGCAGCGGGCAGGTCGCCGTTTACCTCCACGGCCGAACTCATACCCGGGAGCATGCGTCCGTCCGGTACGATATTCAGGGTCGTAAAGCCCAGCTTCCGCATATTGGCCAGTTCCGAAGATTTTGGATCCAGTACGGTAGCTACTTCCACCTCCGGAGTCACTCCGGACTTGGTGTTGGTGAGCGGCGAATGATCCGGAGCTCCGGTGCGGCCGCGTCCCCGGCTGGGTTGTTCTTCTTCCGGCTTTTTGATGCCGGCATCACTCAGCGCATCGATGAATCCTGCATAGATGTACATCGAGTCCGCGTCAATGATTTGTGCGTCGACCGGGATCGTCACCTGGTTGCCAACGGCTTCAATGACACCGTCCCGGATCACCACCGTGGCGTCTTTTAACAGGACACCCGGCTTTGGTACAATGTAAGCGTGAGTTACCGCATAAACGCGGTTCAAAGGTTGGAGATCATTGGATTGAGCCTGCAACATCAGGTGGAAGCTCAAGCAATAAATTCCGATAATCCACTTTTTCATAATTTCATCCTGGATTTTAATGAGGCTGGAAAATACTATATTTTCAAAACTTGCCAATTTGATCTCCGTTTAATTACGCCAATGAGTGCAAAAGTTAAGGCAAAACCTATACCTGCATGGTATGCAGCCCACTGGCCTAAATGGATGGTCGGATTATTGGGATTCATCCTGTATGCCCAAACGGTGTCGTATGATTACACCCTTGACGATGCCATTGTCATCTATGAAAATCAGTTTACGAAAGAGGGAATCAAAGGCATCGGTGACATCTTCAGCCACGACACGTTTTATGGTTTTTTTAAGGTAGCTGGCAAGTCCCAGTTGGTCGCCGGGGGGCGCTACCGGCCATTATCTCAGCTGGTATTTGCTGCGGAGTGGCAGTTATTCGACAGATCTCCGATGGTCGGCCACCTCATCAATGCGCTGGCTTACGCGTTCCTTTGCCTACTCTTATTTTTAACGTTGGAATCCCTGTTGGCTCCAGTACTTTCTTCACGAATTCAATTTCCGGTAGCCTGGATTACGGCCTTATTGTTTACCGTTCACCCGATTCACACCGAAGTGGTCGCCAACATCAAAGGCCTGGACGAAATCCTGGCCTTGATGGGTTGCCTGGCAGCGATGTTCATCGCCTTGAAAGAAAAAGGTGGTTCTAAAGCCTCCTGGCTGGCCGGAGGCATTTTTTTACTGGCTTTGTTGGCTAAAGAAAATGCCATCACCTGGGTAGCGGTCATTCCCCTGGCCTGGATCCTCCTGGAAAAAGCCTCCTGGATGCACACATTTCGTAAGGCCGTGCCCTGGTTCATCGCAGCAGTGCTTTATTTGATGATCCGTTATTCCATACTGGGCAAAGGTGGCGGCGACCCGGTTACGGAGTTGATGAACAACCCTTTTCTTAAATGGGATGGCTCTCAATACGTCTCCATGAATTTATCCGAACGGCTGGGCACGATTGGAGTGACCTGGTTGCGCTATCTGCAATTAATGGTCTTTCCCCATCCATTGACCCATGACTATTATCCCCGCCAGATTGCCATTCATAACCTGGGAACTCCGGCAGCGCTGGCTGGCTGGCTATTGTTCCTGGCAATGGGAACGGGTGTTTTTTATTTTTGGAGAAAGGAACGGGTCGTTGCTTTTGGTCTGGCCTATTTCCTGGTGACCTTCTCCATCGTCAGTAACTTGATCGTACCGATTGGAACCAATATGTCCGAGCGGTTTCTTTTCATGCCCGGATTGGGCTTATTGCTGATTGCCGGATATTATTGGGCGCGGTGGGTGCACGAAGCCACCACCAGAATGCCCTGGTTTATTTTGGCCATTTTACTCCTGGCCTTCAGTGTCCGCACGGTTGTCCGTATTCCGGCCTGGAAAGATAATTTTACGCTGTTCAGGACCGATATAAAAGTTTCTGGCAACAGTGCAAAGCTCAATAATGCCCTGGGAGGAGAGTTGACGGTCCAGGCTTCACATAATGAAGATGGCGATCAACGTCAGAAAATGCTGGAAGAAGCCATTCCGTATTTGCAAAAAGCCATCGAAATCCATCCTACCTACCGCAATGCTTATTTATTATTGGGAAATGATTACTTTTATCTCGCACGCTATGAAGATGCAGTGACCAGTTATCAGCGGGCCCTGGCGATCAGCCCGGGTTACCAGGAAGCCAGGGACAATCTTCAATTAGCATACCGGGAGGGCGGCAAGTTTTTTGGCGAGAAAGCCAACGACATCCCCAAAGCCCTGACGTATTTACAGCAAGCTTACACGTTAAAACCAACCGATTATGAGACCTTGCGCCTGCTCGGAGTTGCTTATGGTATTTCCGGACAGTCGGCCCAAGCTGTTATTTATTTCAAAAAAGCCCTGGAAGGCAAACCGGATGACGCCGAAGCAATGTTTAATTATGGTACGGCGCTCCTGAATACCGGCCAGGAAGCAGCAGGAAATGATTACATTCAAAAAGCAATTGCCAAAAATCCAGAAATTAAGAAACGCTATGGCATGGAGTAGGAAAACCAGGATGATGACCGGGATCTTCATGTTCCTTTCTATTCTTGTCACCGGACAGGATGCGGCGGCCGATCAATGGGTGGATGCCAAATACAACCAAATGAGCGAGACCGAACGGATCGGTCAGTTGTTTATGATCCGGGCTCACTCCAATCTTGGACCTGATCATGTACGATCGGTGGAGGATCAGATCCGTAATTATCAGGTAGGAGGTCTTTGTTTCTTTCAGGGTGATGCGCCGACCCAGGCAGCCCTGACCAATTCTTACCAGGGGATGTCTAAAATTCCGCTGTTAATCAGTATGGATGCCGAATGGGGCCTGGGCATGCGTTTTAAGGAAAAGGCCATCAGTTTTCCACGTCAGTTGACCCTGGGAGCCATCCAGGAAAACTGGCTCATCTACGATATGGGTAAGGAAATCGCCCAGGAAATGTTGCGTATTGGGGTTCATGTCAATTTTGCACCGGTCGTCGATGTCAATAACAATGCGTCCAATCCGGTCATCAATGACCGGTCGTTTGGTGAAGACCGGTACAATGTCGCTACCAAAGGTTACATGTATATGAAAGGGATGCAGGATGCCGGCGTCCTGGCCTGTGCCAAACATTTTCCCGGACACGGTGATACGGATGTGGACTCGCATCAGGACCTGCCGGTGATCCGGCACAACATGCAACGTCTGGACAGCATCGAATTATATCCATTCAAGTCCCTGATCCAGCATGGTGTCGGTGGCGTCATGGTCGCCCATCTTTCGGTCCCTGCCATCGATCCGCGTCCGCATTATCCTACGTCATTATCCCACGCAGCCATTACCGATCTGTTGAAAGATCAATTGCATTTTGACGGGCTGGTATTCACCGATGCCCTTGACATGAAGGGAGTTACCAAGTATTTCAAACCGGGAGAGGTTGCCGTCGAAGCTTTCTTGGCCGGACACGATATGCTGGTCTTGCCTGAGAATATGGAGGAAGCGATCCAGGCATTTCGGGCCGCATTGGACGAAGGTAAGATTACCTGGCCGATGGTCGAAGCCCGGGTGAAACGCATCCTGCAGGTGAAATACCGGATGGGGCTGATCAACTATCAACCCATTGACTTAAATAACATTGAGGACGACATTAACAATCATCAGGCCCTGGCACTCAAGCAGCGGCTCTATGAAAATGCCATCACCCTGGTCCGTAACCGTGAGGACCACATTCCCATCAAAGACATTGCCGACCTCAAATTGGCAACAGTAGCCATTGGAAGCAATACACGCACACCATTCCAGAAGCGGATTGAGGATTACGTAACCTCCACGCATTTTTATACGGATTTTGATCTGATTGAAAGCAAATCGCCGGAGTTTCTCAAAGGCTTGGAAGGCAAAGATCTGGTGATCATTAGCCTGGTGGGGATGAGTAAATACAAAAAAAACCAATTTGGTATTTCCGATGCGGCATTGGACTTTATCGAAAAGGTACGGACCAGTCATCCGGTCATACTGACGGTATTTGGTAATCCTTACAGCCTGGAATATTTTACCAAAATACCCAACCTGATCTGTGCTTACGAGGACGATCCGGTCGCTCAGGATGTGACGGCCCAGGCGCTTTTCGGCGCGTTGCCTTTTAAAGGCCGATTGCCCATCTCTGCAGGTCCGGAATTTCCCTTCAGCACGGGCGTTGAAACCGCCAGTCTTGATCGCCTCGGTTATGCCGTCCCTGAACGGGTAGGCATGAATTCCGATTCATTGCGCATGGTTGATGCCATTGTGACTCACCTCATCCGGCAACATGCAGCACCAGGTTGCCAGGTACTTATAGCCAAAGATCAAAAGATCATTTACGAAAAAGCATTTGGCAAACATACTTACGACCAGGGCCCCAATGTGCAACTGAGCGATTTATACGATGTCGCTTCCATTACCAAAGTGGCAGCAACTACGCTGGCCATTATGAAACTGTACGAGCTGGGAGCCGTCCGGCTGGACGAGACCCTGGGAGAGGCGTTGCCCGAACTGCAGGAAACCAACAAATCGGATATGCAGATCGAGGAGGTGATGGCCCATCACAGCGGACTGATCGGATGGATCCCCTTCTATCGAGAAACGGTCATCGGCAACCGCCGATCTGCGAAGCCCGATCCAAAATTCTATCGCAATACCGCTTCACGGGTGTATAGCGTTGAGGTAGCCAAAGACCTGTTCATGAAGCAGAGTTATGAGGATTCCATCTGGCAACGCATCTACGATTCCGATCTGAGATCCTCCAAGAGTTATCGGTATTCCGATTTGGGCTTTTACCTGATGGCTAAAGTCGTGCAGCGATCCTCTCAGATGCCCCTGGACCGTTTTGTAGACTCGCTTTTTTACCACCCGCTGGGATTGCGCCATACTGCCTTTAATCCATACCGGGAGTTCCTGAAGAAACAAATTGTACCCACGGAGGAAGATCATTATTTCCGGAATCAAATGGTACAGGGATATGTTCAGGATATGGGAGCCGCCATGCTGGGTGGAGTCAGCGGACATGCAGGCTTATTTACCAATGCGGAAGATCTCGCGTCGATTATGCAATTATTGCTCAATGGGGGTACCTATGGCGGCAAGCAGTATTTTCATGAGGAGACCATCAAACGATTTACCACGCGGTTTACCGGTTCGACACGCCGGGGAATCGGGTTCGATATGAAAGAGCTGGATATCCATAAGCCGGCCAACATGGCGAAAAAGGCCAGCTATGCCACGTTCGGCCATACCGGGTACACCGGTACCTGCGTGTGGGCGGACCCGGAGTTGAATCTCATCTTCGTGTTTTTGTCCAATAGAACTTACCCGAATGCCAACATTAACCTCCTCAACCGGGAAAATTACCGCGAACGCATCCACGAGGCCATCTATGCTTCCATCATACATTAATTGAAGGAACCCGGTATAAAAGCTCCGGTTAATCAGTAGTTTCGCGGTATGAATCTGGCCCTATCGATTGCAAGACGCTACCTGGTGGGCAAAAAGACGACCCAGGCCATCAACCTGATCACTGGCATTTCGGTGGTCGGCATCTCGGTCGGCACCTGTGCACTGATATTGATTTTAAGTGTTTTTAACGGATTTCAGGGACTCATCTACCAGCTGTTCAACTCTTTCAATCCGGATCTGAAGATTACCCCGGTCACCGGAAAGACCTTCGTGCCGGATTCCAGTACCATCGCCAACCTCCGCGCCATGGATGGAGTCCTTTATGTCTCCGAGACCCTGGAGGAAACGGCACTTTTTGAATACAAGAAGGCCTCTGATGCCGGAAAACTGAAAGGGGTTGATACCTTTTACCGGCACGTCACCCTCATCGATTCCGTTTTGGTCCAGGGAGCAGACCGGCTTAACGACAGTTTGGGCAACTATGCCATTCTCGGTGCCGGTATTGAGTCAGCCATCGGCGCCAATATTCAGGACGCATTCAATCCCATTACCGTTTACATGCCGCGAAAAACCAGGTCGTCCCTGGACAGGTCCTTTGAGACCAAATTTATCTATCCGTCAGGCATCTTTTCACTCCAGCAGGATTACGATAAGGAGCTGGTCATCGCGCCGTTGCCCCTGGTAAGAAGTTTATTGGGATACCACCATGAAGTGTCTTATCTGGAAATCCGTTTGGATCCGTCAATGGATCCGGCGCTGACCCAATCCCGTATTCAGCAAGAAGTAGGCCCGGATTACCAGGTGCAAAACAAACTGGAGCAGCAATCTGCATTTCTTCGACTAATGAATATTGAAAAATGGGTCGCTTTCGCCATTTTATCCCTGGCCATGCTGCTGGTCATAGTTAATCTGATCGGGGCTCTGTGGATGATCGTACTTGATAAGCGCCAGGACATTTCCCAGTTGAAAGCAATGGGTGCACCCAGCCGCCTGGTCCGGGACGTATTTCTTTATCTCGGATTCCTCCTGGGGGGCATTGGACTGGTTTCCGGATTTATCCTGGCTCTGGTGATCTACGGGCTTCAGATCCGGTATAAATTGCTTTCCATGGGGGAAGGTTTTATCGTGGATGCTTATCCGATCCAACTTTTGGCGGTCGACTTTATTGCGACAACCATCATCGTCATGCTGGTCGTCGGGCTGGCATCCATCCTGCCGGCTCTGCGGGCTGATAGGGTAGGCGCCTACCTGCGGGAAGAGTGATATCTTTGCCAAAACGAACACCATGGAGGATTGGGAACTGGATTTCAAATGGCTAAGGCTGAGACATTTTATCAAGGACCGGTTTCGCAAGAGCGAACTTCCGGACCTAGATGCTTTGTTGTTTTTAATTGGTGTTCAGGAACTTGGTCAGTTGAGGCAAACCTTTACCAAAGAAGAGAAACAGGATTTGATGCATATTGCAGTTTGCAGGTTGCTCAGCACCGATGGATATTATACCTTTGACGGGCTTGACACCGAAGGGTGGCCCCACTGGCAAAGAACCGGGCAATTGCCTTTCCAGGGTGTCCATGAGCAAGCCAGCTATCTCAAGGAAAAAATTATCGCTTATTTTGCGGACATTTTAGAAGAAGAAGAATAATCTATGAAATCATTGATCCATTTGTTTTTGGGTGCCCTAGTGATGCTGGCACTTTCCCAATGCCAGTCCGGCGCCAAGGATGTGAAATTTGAAATAGAGACACCTTACGGTACCATGCAGGGCATTTTGTACAAGGAGACGCCCTTGCATCAAGCCAACTTCATCAAGCTGGCCAAAGCGGGATATTACGACGGATTGTTATTTCACCGGGTCATGCC
>JAGQXC010000400.1 GCA_020436785.1 Saprospiraceae bacterium
CTATTTTGCCAACCGATGAACCCTAAATCCAAGATTTATGGAGCGAAATTTTACTCCATGTTGTTATCGGGGACTCTTATTTATGGTAATGATTGCTGCAATCTTGCCGTCTTTAAAATCCCAAAACTTTCCCCTGACCCTGCCAGAACTTCCTGCTGGTAAATCAATCCGTATTTACTACCGCGTAAATACCAATGGTACTTTTTCTCCGGTCAATGCTACCTCAATCAGCGAACAGGCTTCACTGAGTTTCACCGGAGGCAATCAAAACAGCGACGATCCGTCTACGCCTACCGCTGATGATCCCACCATCACCCCTGCTTTTGCATTCGATTGCACCGATTTTGGATCGACGGTTTACGTGGACAAAGGTGCCGCTCCGGGAGGCGACGGTACATCCTGGGCTTCGGCCTTTAATGATTTACAGGCTGGGCTAATTGTCGCTCAGTCCTGTCCTAGGGTAGATTCGGTGCTGGTGGCACAAGGGACCTACTATCCCTCTACCTCTGATCGTAATGCGTTCTTCTTAATTCCGGATGCAAGTGTGGTCCTGGGAGGATTTCCTACCGGTGGCAGTTCTTTAAGCGGTCGAATGCCAGAGTGTAATCCAACCATTCTGAGCGGAGACATTAATATGTCCGGAGACAGTACGGGTAATTCATACCATGTAGTTAAAACATTGAATTACCTGGACACCATATATGTTGACGGATTTATTATTGAAGGAGGCAATACCTTTGCCGATATGGATGATGGTGCCGGCTGGTGGGATGGATCGCCTGGAACAGACGCATTACTGCACATAAACAACATCATCTTCCGTAACAACATTGGTTTGCGCGGAGCTGCCATGTATACCGAAGGCGCCCGCGACCTCATCGTCACCAATTCCGTGTTTTACAACAACCTCGCTACCCAACGGGGAGGTGCCGTCTACATTACGCCTCAACCTATGGCGATTATGGGTTTAGACCCCATCATCCGCTTTGAAAATGACCTTTTTCATCATAATATGGCAACGACCAATGGAGGTGCCATTGCAGTGACCAATACGGCCGGGCTTCAATTGAACATTATCAATTGTACGATTGCAGACAACAGTCCGGATGGGTTAAATAACAATTCCGGCGGAGTCATCTTCGTAGGCAATACCCTCTTTTGGCAGAATGGAGCCATGGATATTACCGGTGCTGTCTTGCCGAATGTCCAATATTCCAATTTGAATAATATGGTTGGGGGAACCAATTTCTCGCTTGACCCTTTATTTACCCTTCCTGGAAATTATACCAACCCGGTTCAGACAAATAATGGGAACAACGCCTATTCGCAACTGCCAACCGATATCAGAGGTTATCCACGCATAGATTTTGGAACCATCGACATCGGTGCCTATGAAGTGCAAACCGTTTGGTGTTTTGATTCTACCCTGTATGTAGGGGATAATGTATTCAAATGGCCAGTAGATTCCATTTATCGCGGAGGATTTGCCCCGGGCAGGGTCCAATTGGTTAACGGTATGTCAGCCATTGATACCTTGTATTTTGATTGTTCAATGCTTGGTGATACCATCATTACTGTAACGGTGGTAGATACCTCTTGCGGTAAAAATAATACGGAGTATGGATGCATGTTTACGGCTTCTGTCCTCGATAGTACCGCTCCCACCGCCTTGTGCAAAGATTTGACCGTTAGCTTAGCGTCTACAACGAAGACCATTGCCTCACAGGATCTTGATAACGGGAGTACTGATAATTGCAGAGTGGTCTCCTGGATCGCCTCAGATACGGTGTTTGACTGTATGGATGTGGGGACTCAAATGATTAATTTAACCGTTCGTGATGAAAGTGGTAATTCTTCCGTGTGTACCAGTATGGTCACCGTAGTCGATATAAAAGCACCTGCTCCAATTTGTGCAAACGGACCTACCTTCAATCTTATGCCGGGAATGCCGGACCCGTCGGTTACCATTGACGTAAATGATATTTTGGCAATCCCGGTTACCGATAATTGTGGCGTGGATACGACTTATTTAAGTCAAACGGTATTCAGCTGTGCCGATTTGGGCCAGGTAATTATTAGGCTGACCGCGGTAGATGTAAATGGGAACAGCGATTATTGTGAGACAGTTATCACGATCGCCGACCCAATGGTTCTCTGTTGCGATACCCCGATGATCACCTGTCCTCCGGACATTACCGTTACGGCAGACCCTTTTGCTTGTGATGCACCAGTGAGCTTTGCCGATCCTACGGTGATAAGCAACTGTACACCAATGATCACCCAGTTGGAGGGTCCGGCATCGGACAGCCTGCTGGACTTTGGAGTGTACACGGTGAGCTTTGAGGCCAGCAATGCGCCCACGTTAAGGGATACCTGCTCCTTCACCATCACGGTGCTGGAAAACGGGCAAGCACAACCGCTGCAGTCCACCGCCAAACGGGCGGCAGCAGGATTGGCTTGCCACGACCACGTGAACATCAGCCTGAGCAGTGACTGTATGCGTGAGATCA
>JAGQXC010000401.1 GCA_020436785.1 Saprospiraceae bacterium
ACACTTCCCCGCTGGATTCCAAGGATCTTGCTGATCTCCTGGTGTTCAAATTC
Organism: Saprospiraceae bacterium; assembly: GCA_020436785.1. Classification (GTDB taxonomy): domain Bacteria; phylum Bacteroidota; class Bacteroidia; order Chitinophagales; family Saprospiraceae; genus JAGQXC01. The sequence goes on from JAGQXC010000401.1 coordinate 54, forward strand.
CTCGGCATAGGCGAGCCACAACAAGTTACGTTCTTTTTCATTGAGGGTTTCCACCAGGTGTTCCCAATCCAACAAAGCCTGGATCTTCGGCTCGCTGTCAATCGCCAGCTCCATGCCTGGTGCAATGGGCAAGATCGGACTGTTCCTCCTTTGGGCATCGATGTGCAAGCGAATGGCAATCTGATAGAGGTAAGATTTTTGTTGTTGAAAATGGGTCCCACGGGGAGGTTTGGAAAGAAAACGGAGATAAGCTTCCTGGACCAGGTCATCAAGAGCGTGAGATGCCCCGCCCCGATTACGGAGGAAGCCACGCAAGCCGGACCAGGTGGCTTCGTAAAACTGTTCGAATGATCCAAATTGCAAAATCAGGAATCTATTTGTCGGCGGATCACACGGTGAACGAAATAGGCACCACCCCCCAGCATGGCAAGCAGGAACGCCAGTGTCCATCCTTCCTTAGCGCCCTTGGCATCCGGTGCGAAAAAGCCTAGAACAACTAACGCGAAAGCAAGGATGAGAATAAATATGCCCAGGATCTGAAACGTCAGTGAAAGTACTCTCAGATTCCGGTTGCCATCATTCCATCCCAGCAATTGCAATAAAGTCTTGCCTTCCTCCGACTGCAAAAAGGCAGTTAATTCTTGTGGGGTGGCAAACTTGTCGAGTAAAAAAAGGGTCTGCTCCTGACGTGCTTTCATGTTCGATTTGTAATACAGAAAGCGTTGGATCGAAATGAAAATGATCAGGACCAGAAAGGCGATCAAAATGGTCGTTGGTGTCATAACGTAGATTTAAATAATAAGACGGTCCCGGGTCCCTGCCGGTTAACATCCGGGCCTATCCTTTTACCCAGGGTCCTGTCCGGAATTAAAAATAGCAATGAAGAGCTTGCTGATATTTACAAATCAATCCGAACGGAAAGCGTATCATTTGGCTGGACGGTAATGGCAGCAGCGCTGAAATCAGGAGGACCAAAGCGTCCGCGGGCATTGTTTGAAAATCCATAGGGTTCTTTGGGAATCCCAATCAGGTTGACATCCAATTCTCCGTTGTTGTTCACATCGTGGAATACTTTTACCGCATACTTACCGGCCGGCATTGGAGGAGTGATGAATGACACCTGGTTCGACGTATTGACCGGGATACTGCCGCCAAACCCGACCTCGTCGTCGCTTTTGTATTGATCCCGGGTGACGATGGCAACCCGTATTTGGCCTGTATTTGATTTTATCCCGGTAATCTCAATGTTCAGATGGCCGGGTTCCGGTTGGAATAGGTGGAAAAACATGGTCATCCACCACCCTGTCAGAAATATGCTTAACCAATTCATATCATAAAATTAATGGGACCATGGCAATCGGCCCCTCCAATCCGAAATAAATGTCGGTTATATCCGGCATTGGATTACTTTTGCACCATCAAAAAATAACAATCTATCAGATCATGCACCGCGAAATTAATCACTGGTACAGTCCAAATCTTAGCAAAGAGATGCCCATCGTCATGTATGGACACTATGGCTTTTCCCTGCTGTTGCTTCCCACCGCAGCCGCTGATTTTCTGGAATACGAGCGATTTTTAATGATCCAGTCTTTACAGCCTCATATTGATGCCGGAAAAGTAAAGGTGTTTTCTGTGAATAGCATCAATTCAGAAAGTTGGTTGAATAATGGCATGTATCCTCCTCATAAGGCAATCCGGCACAACCAATTCAACGAATACATCTTCCAGGAGGTGGTTCCTTTCATCAAATCCAAGACCAGTGATGATACGCCGATCATCGTATCCGGTGCTTCTTTAGGCGCGCTGCATTCCGCCAATCTTTATTTCAAAAGGCCGGACCTTCTGGATGGAGTCATTGCAATGAGTGGCGTTTATGATCTGACGACCTATACCCGCGGTTATTGGGATGATCAGGTGTATTTTAACTCACCGATCCATTATATGCCGAATTTAAATGACGACTATTACCTGCCCCGTTTACAACATGCCCGTCACATCCACATTCTTTCCGGCTCCGGAAGTTATGAAGCACCGCATGCAGCTCATAATCTATCCGGTATTCTGCACAGTAAAGGCATCCCCCATGAACTGGATATTTGGGGCACGGATATGACCCATGACTGGCCAACCTGGCGCGATATGCTTCCCTATTATGTAGGTTCGCGCTTTTAGCCTTCAAGGTGCGGTCGATCGGGATGTGATTCATCATTTTCTGTCCTCTGGATAATCATGAAACGCCATGACGATAGTCATCGTTTGGTCAAGGTATTTGGTGGATAATAGCAGCAGTCCAAAACATGATCTGCTATGAAAAAATCTTCAATAACTATTATGCCTTTCCTTTCGTTCGTGTTCTGGATGGTCCTAACCCTGCCATTCATGCAAGCACAAGAAAACGAGGGACTTACTTTGTTGGGACGTTGGACCGATGGTCCGGTCTCCACAGTTTATTTACAGAACCAACTGGCGTATTATCCAATGGGGGCTAACCTGCAAGTATTGGATTTCAAAAATCCCACCGCGCCGGTGGTGGTTAGTACTATGGAATTGGAAGGTCCGGTGCGTGACCTTCAGCGTGTCGGTGATGTATTGTATACGGTTCTGGATGAAGCCGGGCTGATTTTATACGATGTGAAAGACCTTAAACACCCGGTCAAAATGGGCCAGCTACCATTTTACTGTTACGATGGTCAACTGGTGGTTCGTGGTTCGTTTGCATTTGTATCTGACGGCTTCCAGCGTATGTTCGTCATTGACGTTAGTAATCCTCAAAAACCGGTTGAAGTCTCAAAGTTTTTGCTGGGATTCAAACCGGACCAAATGCTGCTCAAGGATGAAATCATCTACCTGGCTGGTGGTTTTTCCGGATTGATGGGAATCGATGTCGCCAACCCTAAAGTGCCCAAAGTCGTACACAATTACGTGTGTGATTATGTGGGTGATTTAACCATGGTCGATGAAAATATGCTGGGATTTCTTTCCTCGGATACCCTGCACCTGCTCAACGTAAAGAATCCCGAAGATTGTCAGTTATATCGCTCGATCGGCGGCTTTGGAGAGATTACCCATATCGCCATGAGTGAAGGTATTCTTTATGCCAGCGGCGTACATGGAAACGTAAAGACCTATTCTCTTGATCCCTCTTACCAATTGCAGCCATTAGGAATGACACCTGAAAAGGTCGATGATCCGGTCTTTGAATTGGCCGTGTCGGGTAAAGTGGCATTCCAGGCCAAAGGCGCCGAAGGATTAACATTAATCGATGTTTCGGTCCCGGCGAATCCGACGATAATCGCCTCGATTGCCGCCAAGGGTTGCAGCGAAGGTCTGGATGTCAAAGACCAAACAGCTTTTGTGGCCCAGATGAAATCCGGAGTGCAAATCCTGGATGTCAGTGATCCCATGCACATGGTACCTATCAGCACCATTCCGGCCTATGATGCCGTCTCGAAGGTGGTGGTTCAAGGTCAATATCTCTACGTCGCAGACGGGGATGCAGACCTCCGTATTTATGACATTTCTGATTTGAAAATGCCCAGAGAGGTAGGAATGATCGATCTTCCGGACGGTACGGCAGATCTGGCATTACACGGAGATATGGTTTACCTGGCACAGCATAGCCGGGGAATCTACCTGGTCGATGTCAAGAACCCTGCAAACCCGCGTTTGGTGGGAAGCTACGATACCCGGGCTAAAGTAAATGGCGTGGATCAGCAAGATCGTTATGTTTATGTAGCCGATGGTGATGGGGGCATGCTGGTACTGGATATCAACAAACCCGGTAATCCCAAGATGGTCGGATTGTTTACAGATACCCGCAATGTTCGCGACGTGGTTGTCAATGATCATTTTGCATTTCTTGCGGACTATACCAATGGCATGCGGGTGGTTGATATTTCCAATCCGCTTGATCCTGTCGAAGCCGGCTCACTCTTCATTCTGGGTAAAGCCGAACGCATTGTTTTCAATAATCATTTTGTTTTTGTGGCACTGGACTATCGGGGCCTGGCTGTTATGGATGTACAGGAACCTGCTACACCGAAGTTGGTCGGGTTTTTCAATACCCAGGGTAACGTGCGTGATATCAAAGTGAATAATGGTAAAATTTATGTGGCAGACCATGATGGTGGTATTGCGGTCTTCAATCTCGAAATTCCCGGAGCAATAACCTATTGATGCGGGAACTGGAAGCCGCTGGTCCATCGGACTTGGCAAAAGGAATCCGGATCGGTGTAATGCCGGTCCGGATTTTTTTATTTCAACTTACTCGTGAACGCGCACTGCGCTTGGAATGCCAACTTAAGTAGGTAATGCTGGCTACAATGCACAAACCTCCGAAGACCTGGAGTACTCCCAGCCGTTCTCCAAGCAACCAATGGGCCAGACTGATGGTGGACAATGGACCGACACTGGCGATGATGGCCGCTTTGGCTGCACCAATCCGGGCAATCGCCATATTGACCAGATAGGACGGAATGACAGTTGCCAGAAAAGCCATAGCGGCAGCAATGAACCATACCTCCCAGGGCAGATGCATTAAATGGAATGTTCCACGGTGCTGGATGGTATAATGGGCAATCACCGACAGGCAGGCAATGATCATGGAAAGACTGGTAAAACGGATGACTCCAAATACCGGAATCAGTTTTTGACTCAGGATCAGGTATAATGCAAAGGTAAAAGCACAGCCCAGAACCAGCAGGACTCCGTTCCAAAACCCTGGTGCCCAGGTCAGCGTGATCAATTGTTCTCCGAAAAGCAATAGGAGCCCTATGTAGGTGATGCCAATTGTTATCCAATCTGCGCCTTTAACCCTTGCTCCGAGCCACCAGTGTGCCATAATCGCCACCAACGACGGATAGATGAACAGGATTAGTCTCTCCAGGCTGGCATCGATGAATTTAAGTCCTTCAAAATCCAATAGACTGGACAAATAGTAACCCAGGACGGCACTGGCAACTAGCAACCACCAGTGTTGACCGGTTGGTTTTTGACCCGCCTCGATGGACTTGCCCGAAGACCACAAAAAGGTCACTATATAAAACGGGAGAGCGATACCCATACGTAGCAACAGCAGGCTAACCGGATCAATTTCAAACCGGTAAGCCAATTTTACAAATACCGCTTTGGTGGAAAAACACAAGGCGCCAATGACGGCTAGGATAATTCCGGTTCGAGTGGCCTGTTGCGATGACATTTTGTTGGACTTTCGGCGAGGAAGATAGGAGGAACACGAAAAAGTCCTTTGGCTTTATTGGAGTGAGATACGATCCCCAATGGCTAGAATCAGGCCTACTGGCCAGGCAGAATGACCTGTTTAAGGGCCCTGCGAACCTGGAATAAGTGTTCCTCAAATTCGTCGATCATGCGGGCTGGCCAATTCTTGCGGTCGGGTTTTGAACGCTGCTCAATCCAGGTGGTGAAATCCAGGTATTCCTGCCTCACCTGACTGATCGGACGGTTGCGTAATGCAAATAACAGCCGATTGCCATTGATGATGTGTGTGTCCTCTTCCAAATCTTCCAGGTCGTCAACGATCTCGGTCAGGTAATCAAATGCAATCCAGGCTTGCCGGGGAATTTCTTTTGTGATCGCAGAAAACCTGTCATAAATCAGTGTTCGCATCAGTTTTACATCGCAGGATTTATGCCAGTAGAAACTGCGAATGGTCAGCAATTCAGGGGTTTTACCCTTGCGGATGGCTAATTCACGCTGGAGGTAGATATGAAATGAATGCAACAATGCACGGGCTTCTTCGTGGTTAATTTCCAACAACGAAAGCTGATCAATACAGGATTCCCACAACTGGTTCAAAATATCCGGGTCCGGATCCCAGGTTTGTTCCAGGTATTTATCCAGTCCATAGATATGGAACTGAAGTGAAATTAATCGTTGGTAATAGGACTGGCGTTCTTCATCGGAACAGTTGGTCAGTCGAAGCAACCAGGGGATCCTCCTCAATTCAAAAAGGGCTGATATTTTATCGGTAATCTCTGCGTTCACAGCTTAAAAAGCGAATTGCATGCTTGGCTCAAAGATAGCATTTGGCCTGGTTTATCCTTCCTGAATGGTCGATTCATCCCTTAACATTCCCCAGGTTATGTAAAACTGAGCGGCAATGTATGAAATCATGACCCACCAATGTTGTCCTGGAAGTGGGTGGATAAATTTACCGTAAGCAAGGACGCTGTCAGACAGCATAAAAAGTAAAGCACCTTGCCAGACCTGCCGGGAACCACCCAGTTTGCGTTGTCTGGCGATGGCAAATGAAGCCATGGTAGTGATCACTGCCATATAAAAGTAAACCGGTAGACGCAGTTCGGCGAGGAAGGGCGTCAAATACCAGCCATAGACAATTAAAAAACACCAAAGGGTAAGGATAAGATTGACCTGCCAGTGTTTCATTGCTGCCCGGCTGCGGAAGAAAAAGTATGCATAGATCAGATGCGTCAATAAAAAAGCCAGCAAACCACCAATGAAATAATATACACCTGATTGAGTGAGCAGAATATCACCAACCCAACTTGCTGCCAACGCCAAATAAAACCACAAATACTGACGTTGTGAATGCTGCCAGTACCAGGCTCCTAATGCAGGAATCAAGACCGACTTACTGACGATGGCAATGGCTTCGGCCTCGAATTGGACGGCAAAAAGATGGACTACCGCAACCAATATGAATTGCCAGAACCAACCGTCAATCCGGTTAGAAGACAATTTCAGCGGTTTGTTTTTTTCCATCGCGAATAAATTCTACGATCGCTTTTTCCCCGCTGTTGAATTTTGCCAGGGCGTCCATATAGCCGTAGATGTCTTTGACCTCCATGTCTCCCAGCTTGATAATGACATCCCCTTTTAGCATGCCTCCTTTCTCTGCCGGACGGTCGGCAAGAACGCCATCGATGCGCATGCCATCCCCGGCGGTATAGGTGTAATCGGGCATTACACCCAGCGTGACTTTAAAGGATGAAGCTTTCTTACCGGAGTCGTCTTTGGTTTTGGTAAATGCCAGTTTAGGTTGGTCGTCCAATGCTTTGATAATCCGGAACATGAAATCCGCCACTTCCTGGATGCCGTCATAATTGATAAGTTGGGAGTCGTCCGAAGGCTTATGGTAGTCGGTATGCTGGCCGGTGAAGAAATGCAGCACCGGCATATCTTCCAGGTAAAATGATGTGTGGTCCGAAGGACCGACGCCACTGTCGGTCGTTTGAACGGTCAGGCCGCCTTTTACCTGTTCCAGCAGGTCCTTCCAAACGGGTGACGTTCCGGCACCGTTGACCACAATGACGTTTTCATTATTTAATCGACCGACCATATCCATATTCAGCATGTAACTGACTTTATCCAGCGGAATGGTTGGATTGGCCACAAAATATTTTGACCCGAACAGGCCGTATTCTTCACCGGAGAAAGAAATGATCAACACATTTTCTTCAAGACTCGGGTCGGCAGCCAGTTTTGCCGCCAGATACAACAAAGCGCCTACCCCGCTGGCATTGTCATCCGCACCATTGTGGATGGCTGGCTCCCCGGTGTACAAACTGCCGGTGTGTCCAAACCCCAGGTGGTCGTAATGGGCACCGATAACGATGGTCCGGTCAGAACCTTTGTCCAAATAACCAACTACATTTTTGCCGTGTACGGTGCGTGCTTCCGTAATGGGATTGGCAGCATGCGGATTGGGCCTTTCTTCAAAAGTAAAGGGTTGAAAATAGCCGTCGGTGCCTGCCGGTTTTAATCCTATCTGCTCAAAGCGTTCAGCCAGGTATTCCGCCGCCAAAGATTCTCCTTCCGTTCCGGTTTCCCGGCCCAACAATAAATCCGAAGATAAATAGACGACATCCACTTTGATTTGCAGTTCGGTCTGCGCAAAGCCTAAGCCAGCCAGGACCATAAAGAGTGCAACGAATAGTTTTCTCATAATCGCATTCATGTATTTATGCATTAATAATCAGATTCTTCCTTTTTTGTTCCAGCGATGCTTTGTCTTTTTCAATGGCAGGCAACTCGGCTTTTAGCGAACCATGCAATCGTAACACCGTATCCCGTACGGCGACGCAGTTTGCCAGTGAATTTTTGATCTTGTTTTGAATGATCCAGTCTGAGATCAAATTGTCAAAAAACATGTCCAAAAATCCAGAAAATGATTCCAATTGGAAAGGAAAAGAGAATTCCCTGTGATACACATCACGCAACTCATCGGCGAACCGTTTTAATTCCATCTGGACATTGAAAGAGATGGCCCGGGCTTTATCGATGCTGGATTTTTTCATAAACGAAGGCATTGGCCCGCGGGACGACAAATCCCAGTGTCCCCAATTGCGAGCCTGATTAAGGTAACCAATCATCTGACTTAACGAATTCAGAGCAACCTCCCCGGCCGCAATCGCCTCATTGACTTCAACACGGACCCGGACCAACTGGTCGATGTCTTTGTCGATCGCGCGTAACTGATGAGCGGTCGCTTCATTTAACTGAAGGATCTCCTTCTCGCGCAATTCAATAAGCCGGTCCAGTTCGACTTCCAGTTGATGCTTTTGATCAAGCTTTTTGACCAAGGTCTCCCGTTCAAACTCCAGCAACTCCAGCGCTTTTTTGGCTTCGTTGAATCGCAGGAAAGCTTGCAAATACTCCTGACGTTCTTTTTCTACTTCTTGTTCTTTGTTTCCCAGCACCTGGTGGAACAGTGACTTCAGGCTTAATTTTTCGAGCTGCTCATACTCTGCTTGTTCCCGGTCGACATTGCGGGATAGCTCTTTCAGTTTCTCATGCTCTTCAGTGATGCGATCTTCGAGGTTAGCCACATAATTGGATACTTTCTCCAATTGGTGGTTGGCCTCGATGGTCTTTTGCAATTGTTCCTGAATGGTACTCATGAAAATTCATTTTTACCGTCACCCGGATAAATACTTGTCGGTGCAATAATCCAGTTGCAAAATAAATCATTTCTTGCAACGCATATGGATCTGGGCAGCTGCAATTCAATGATCCCTGGTCAAGTGCCTAAACGAAGACGAAATCCTTATTTTTGAAGGATCAATTGAAAACAATCCGATCATGATTAAAGAAGAAATTCTTGAAGTTAATGCAGAAATTGGAAGCGTTCATAGCATCCTTAATGTTGCCAGTGATCCGGTGGCGGGAATTACCCTGGCCCATGGCGCCGGTGCCGGGATGCAACATGAATTTATGGCAGAAATGGCAAACGCCTGGTCTGCGATGGGTTTGCATGTCTTGCGATTCCAGTTTCCCTATATGGAAGCAGGCGGATTTCGGACTGACCGCCCGCCGATTGCTTTGGCTACCATCGATGCTGCCCTAAAATGGATGCATCAGCAATATCCGGAATTGCCCGTTTTTGCCTCAGGGAAGTCCTTCGGGGGACGGATGTCCAGCATGTACGCTGCAAAACATTCATTTCCCTGGTTGCGTGGATTGATTTATTTAGGTTTCCCTTTGCATGGCGCCGGCAAACCATCACGGGATCGGGCGAAACATTTACCAGACATCACTATTCCGCAACTTTACCTTCAGGGAGAAAGAGACTCCCTGGCAGATATCGCATTGATTCGCGAGGTGTGCTCGGAGCTGGACCAAACCACTTTGATTGAATACCAGATGGCTGATCATTCATTTATACGCCCGTTGAAAAGCGGATTTACCCGTGAACAAACGATGCAGCAACTGGCTATGGATAGTTTTAATTGGATCAAAGAGGTAATGACGAACTAAAGGCATAAATCCGTACCTTCCCTTTCCGGATCTTTTATCAAAAAACATTCTCTCCTATGAAAGCAAGAATTGCAATTGTACTCGCTTTGGTCGCGATGTCATTGACGGATGGCTACAACCAAGCTACCCAGAAACCGGTATTACATGCCAAACACTGGATGGCTATTACCGGAAAACCGTTGGCGGCTACGACTGGTTCATCGATCTTTCAGCAGGGCGGTAACGCAGTCGATGCGGCTTGCGCGATGATTGCTGCAACCAGTACGATGTGGGATGTACTAAGTTGGGGTGGCGAGACCCAGGCTTTGATTTATAATCCGCACACAGGTAAAGTGATTGGCATCAATGCGCTTGGTGTGGCACCTACCGGGGCTACCCCGGATTTTTTTCTGAACAAAGGGATGAACTATCCGCCTGAATTCGGTCCACTAGCCGCTGTAACACCGGGAACACCAGGGGGCATTTGCACTATGTTGGCGGAATTCGGCACCATGAGTCTAAAACAAGTTTTGGCACCCGCCATGACCCTGGCAGCCGGGTACCCGATCGAAAAACAAACGGCAGACGGTATCGAACGCCAGAAAAAGCGGATCAAAGATTGGAAATACTCCCGGGAGGTCTTCCTTACTCATCCCGGTGAAGAGCGTGAAGCGCCCAATCCCGGTGAAATTTTCAAACAACCGGACTTGTTGGCCACGTTGCAGAAAATGGTTGACGCCGAAGCAAAAGCCCTGAGTGAAGGGAAAAGCCGCAAAGAGGCCATCTATGCAGCCTACGATCGATTTTACAAAGGAGACATCGCCGACGAATTCGTGCGTGGTGTGAAAGAAGAAGGTGGTTTGATCACCAAAGAAGACCTCGCCAATTGGAAGGTTTATATCGAAGAACCAGTGTCGACCAATTACAAAGGGATCGAAGTTTATAAACTTACGCATTGGGTGCAAAGCCCGGTGATGTTGCAGGCACTGAATATGATTGAACAACTGGACATGAGCTGTATGTCGTACAATACGGCTAAATACATGCACATGCTGTATCAGGTGATGAATATGAGCTTTGCCGACCGGGATTTTTATTACGGTGATCCTTACTTCCCTCCCGTCGAACCCATCCAGGGTTTACTCTCAAAGGACTATGCCAAAGAACGGGTCAAACAGATTAACTGGGATAAGAATGACTCAAAAGTTGCCCCTGGAGACCCCTATCCTTTTCAGGGAGGGGTTAATCCGTATCTGAATTTACTGAAGAACTGGGGCCAGCCGGTATCCGATGCCAGACCTCTCCATCCTACGGGCGAGTTTCCGGATTCTTCCTTTTATGCAGGCACTACTTCCGTGCAGGCTGCGGATGAAGAAGGCTGGGTTGTATCTGTAACGCCCAGCGGCGGCTGGATTCCTGCAGTCATTGCCGGACATACGGGGGTCGGATTGAGTCAACGAATGCAAAGTTTTGTGCTAAGAGAAGAGGAAAATCCATTTAACGTAGTCGCTCCTGGTAAACGCCCACGGGCGACCCTTACCCCTACTCTGGCACTTAAGGATGGCAAACCCTATCTGTCGTTCGCAGTTCAGGGAGGTGACTCCCAAGATCAGAATTTGCTGCAATTTTTCCTGAATGTCGTCGAGTTCGGCATGAATGTACAGGAAGCGGCTGAAGCAGCCAACATTAATTCCTTCCAAATGAGGGGTTCATTCGGTGAACACGATGTACGTCCGGGAGTAATGCTGATTCAGGATCAGACCCCACCGTGGACCCGTAAGAAACTACGGGAAATGGGTTATCGCCTGGAAACGGATGATCGCACTTCGGGCCCGATCAATGCCATTTATTTTGACTGGAAAAATGGCTCCATGTGGGGCGGATCAAGCAATCATGGTGAAGATTACGGAATTGGCTGGTAAACACTGTTTTGGTGTACTATGGTATGTCGGTCTTTAAAAGGTGAAAAGGTTGGTAGAAATTTTCGTGAAGTGGTCAGATGATCAATCCATCCAACGTAGAAAAAATAGATGTGGAAAAATTCTTCGAGTCATCGTAACTTCAACCTGTTCGCCAACTACTTTTATACGTAATTACGTAAACACGTAAACACGTAAA
>JAGQXC010000402.1 GCA_020436785.1 Saprospiraceae bacterium
GCGGAATTCCAGAATTCAACATAGATCTCATCGGGATAACCGGGGTATTTTTTCTTTAACCAGGTAGGTTTGCCCCGCTTCCAGTCCGACTGCCAGTAATAACGGTAGTTTTCGGCAGCACCTACGTTTACATAGGCCACCAATAGCCGACGCCCTCCATTGGCCTTAAAGCGTATTACGGCCAGGTCCTCCGAAGTCAATTGGGTATCATCAAAAAACAGGTCGATCAATACCAGATCATAATTGGTATTCGCAATGGCACGAAGCATCTCATCCTTGGTGCTGAATGCATCGGTACTGATCAGGTAAAGGAAATTGCGCACGTCTTTCATCTCCAGGATGTTCCGGTCATTTTCATCTTCCAATGCGGTCGGAATGTACTGGTAATCGTAATTGTCGCTGGTGCGGATGAACGGTATAAATCCTTGCTCTTTATTTACCTGTACAGCCGCCGAAAAGGCGCTCGGATCATTGATGTATTCTGCGACGAAGACCGGTTTGTGCGTCACCAGCGATTTCGCTTCGCTAACCCGGTCCATATCTTCCATTCGGGATCCTTCGTAGTATAGCGATTCAATCCCAAAAGCATCGACAGCGTTCAGATAATCCTGATCCAGCGTACCATTGGGATCAAGATCGACAAATGCCAGCTCCATTCCGTTTTGAGGTATGATGTTAAAACCAGGCTTCTGGGCTTTGGTGTATATGCTGATTTCCTTAACCAATGATTGCATCCGAACGGCTGCATCCGCTTCTTGTTCATCTTTTGAACACTGGATGAAAGGGATCAGGCCAAGGAATAAATACCACTGAGTCCGCAAATTATTGCTATTAATTATTGATTTAAAAGGATTTATACCTGTATACGATGATACATCTTCTGTCTAAAGTCTTATGTCTACTCTCTTATATCTTCCATCAATGATTCCAGCGCACTCCGTGGACATTCATCTCCAGGGTGTACAGGGACTTCATGGCCGTGATGAAAAGCGTCTTTTCCTTTTTACCGCCGAAGGTGACATTGGCGGTCCACTGCTCCGGCACCTGGATATGCAGGATTTTCTCACCGGAAGGATTAACAACCGTGACACCATCGCCGGTTAGGTAAACGTTTCCCTGATTATCGAGCGTCATTCCATCGGAACCCATTGGCGCAAACAGGCGCCGGTTTTGTAAGTCGCCATTTGGCGCAATGTCGTAAACATTTATCTTGCTTCCCTGGATATCCGCCACATAAAGCTTCTTCCCATCGGGTGTGCCGATGATGCCATTTGGCCGCTGATAATCGGCATCGACCACCCGGGGATGGCCGGCACCCGGCGGCAGATAATAGACGCATTCCTGTTCGATTTCCTGCTCACTGTGATCCCAGTAATCCCGCTGGTAGAAAGGGTCGGTGAAATAGATGCCACCGCTGGGATCGATCCAGAGATCGTTCGGTCCGTTGAGCAACTTGCCATCGAAATGGTCGATCAGCACCGTCACCTGTTTGTCCAGTCCGATCTTCCACAGTTGATTGTGTTCATCGGCACAGGCCAGTAAATTGCCCTGGTCATCAAAATACAGACCATTGGCCCGGCCGGACGGTTGCATCCACACTTCCAGCCCGTGCTTTTTGCTCCATTTCAGGATCCGGTCATTGGGTTGATCGGTAAAATAAACGTTGCCTTTCAGGTCCACCGCCGGTCCTTCCGTGAAGGTATACTCCTGGGATGCGGGTGTGAGCGCAGCGCCCTGAACGACCAAATTGGTGGCGGTTCCAGTGATGTCCTGGGCAAACATTTGGGAAGCCGCTTGAATACCTAAAACCAGGTACAATAGTTTTAATTTCAATCCTATATTCATCATATTTCTTTCATTTCAACATTCAATCCCCTCATTCAACACTCCACAATACAATTCAACATTCAACACTACATTCAACATTCAACATTCAACACTTAAAGCGTGGGTCTCTCCCACCCTTCCCTATACTTCCTCGCGAGCCGCTCTGTCGCCTCTGCATCCCCGGGGATGGTCTTTGTCACCGGGTCGTATACCAGCGTCCGCCCCCCTAGGTCCATGGACACGTTGGCGAGGATGCAGCTGGCGGAGGAGATGTGTCCCTCTTCAATGTCCGCCACCGGCCGGGAATCGTTAGCGATGGCACCCAGGAAATCGATCATTTGCCCCCGGGTGGCCGGAGCCGCGTGCAGTTCAATGTCCTTTTCCGAAAGATCCTCCGGGTATTTCTCCCGTTCAAAAACCACATCCTGGTGGATGGTTAAGGCATCCCGGCTGACCGGAACAAAATCGAATTTATACGGATCGCCCATCAGGGTCCCTTTTTCGCCATAGATTTTGAAAGCCCAGGGATATTCCGGATCGGCCGGAGTGCCCCAGGTACGATGGGTCCAGACGCAGGTCAGTTCGGGGTACTCAAACCAGGCGGTTTGGGTGTCGGAGATGGTGGATTTGCCTCCCTTTTGTACATAAATGCCACCGGTAGAGCGCACCCGGTCCGGCCAGCCCAGACCCAGCAGCCAGCGGGTGGCGTCAAACATGTGCACACACATATCACCGACGATGCCATTGCCATATTCGATGTAGGTACGCCATCCCCGGTGTGGCAAGCCGAGAAAGGGGCGCATCGGCGCCGGGCCCGTCCAGCGATCGTAGTCAAAGTAATCGGGAACCGGCTGTATCGGCGGATCATCGTTTGGACGCATGTGGTAGTAGCAGCAGAGTTCGACGTGCGCTATCTTGCCCAGAAGTCCCGCTTCGACGATTCTTTGCTTGGCATCCATCAGGTGGGGCGTGCTCCGGCGTTGCAAACCTACCTGGACCGTACGCCGGTTTTTGCGGGCGGCCGCCAGCATCGCTTCGCCTTCCAGCACATCTACGCTGATGGGTTTTTGTACATAAACGTGGGCACCGGATTCCATAGCGGCGATGGCCGTCAATGCATGCCAGTGATCCGGGGTGCCGATCAGAACAATGTCAAGCTCTTGTTCGGCCAGCATTTTCCGGAAATCGCGGTAACCTACCGGCTTCTTTCCCGATTTTTGGCGTTGGCTGACCAGTTCAATGGCTCCATCCAGCATGTGCTGATCCACATCGCAGATGGCCATCACCTCTACCGGTGAAACCTGGATCAACCGGCAAATATCGCTCTTGCCATACCAGCCGGCGCCGATCAGGCCAACCCGGTAATTCTTCTCCGGAAAAAGCGCTTCCAGTCCCGGAAAACCCAACATGGATACAGCCAGGGAAGCTGAAGATGTCTTAAGAAATGACCGGCGATTAATGTTGAAGGAATGCATGCAATTGAATTAATGGTGATTGAGCACTTCCAATAAATTTAGAATAAATCGAAGAAATGCTGACTTCTGCGCGTTGAATGTTGCATGCAAGGGTACAATTATCACGAAGGGCACTCAGTACACTTGAGAACACCTAGATGGTGTAAAAGCAGGTTTTCTTTTAAATTCCGACTTTGCGCCCTTGCGTGAAAAATCCCGGATAACCACGACGGCACGCAGGGCACTTAGGTCAATTGCCCCTAAGACATCAAGATGGTGTATTGCCGTTGTTTTTAAATATTCTCAATACCCACCCCCTTTGCGTCTATACGTGAACCAATTAGCTTACCACGAAGGCTCGCAGGACACTTAAGAACACCTAGATGATGTAAAAGCAGGTTTTTCTTATAAATTCCGTCTTTGCGTCTTTGCGCCTTTGCGTGAAAAATCCCGGATGACCACGAAGGCACTCAGGACACTTAAGAACACCTAAGTGGTGTAAAAGCAGGTTTTCTTTTAATTCCGACTTTGCGCCCTTGCGTGAAAAATCCTGGATAACCACGAAGGCACGCAGGACACTTAAGAACACGTAAGTGGTGTAAAAGCAGGTTTTTCTAAAAATTCCGCCTTTGCGTCTTTGCGTGAAAAATCCTGGATAACCACGAAGGCACGCAGGACACTTAAGAACACGTAAGTGGTGTAAAAGCAGGTTTTTCTAAAAATTCCGCCTTTGCGTCTTTGCGTGCAACATCTTCGATAACCACAAAAGTTAATTATTCCACCTTATGCCCCGGCACTGCTTGCATTAACAAGGTCAGTGCCTTCTTCAGGTCTTCCTCGCCCGGACCGGAACCTTTGTAATGGCCGAGGCGTACTACCACCAGGTCATGGGATGGAATGATAATCGTGTATTGTCCGCCTGCTCCCGCCATGTAATAAGCTTCCTCGGGTATGGGAAAACGCCTGTCACCGTTTATCCAGAAAAATCCCCCGTAGATAGGCCGGTGATCGGCTTTCCAGGCAGGAGCCAACGTGCTGACAA
>JAGQXC010000403.1 GCA_020436785.1 Saprospiraceae bacterium
AAAAGCAGTTCCGCCAAAAGCATCCAGGTAATCGTCCTGAATTTGAAAGGCGAGTCCTGTTTGCTTCCCGTATTGATAAAGGCTATCCTGATCTTGCAGATCGGCTCCGGCGACCATAGCACCCATTCGCAACGCTGATCCCAGTAAAATGGCGGTTTTATCTTCAATCATCTTTAAATAATCCGAAATAGATACATGCTTCTCTTTCTCAAAATCCATGTCCAGTTGCTGTCCCTGACAAACGCCCACTGCTGTCCGAGCTAACTCCCGACTCAAGGCCAAAGCGATCGGGTCCGGGTAATGATTGAGTAAATATTCCATGCAATGGACCATCATGGCATCCCCACTTAACAAAGCAGTATTCGTATCAAACCTGGCATGGACCGTCGGCTTGCCACGACGTAATGGAGCTTCATCCATGATGTCATCATGAACCAGGGTAAATGAATGAAACAACTCCAACGCATAGGCCGCCGGAACCGCCAACTTATCTTTTGACGAATCGTAACTATATGCAGTTAACCATAAGGCATACGGTCTCAACCGCTTCCCTCCCAGATTCATCAAATAACGAATCGGCTCGTACAAGGTCTGCGGCGAGGTGGTCAAAAACTGCTGCTCCATAAATGGGTTAAAAACGCGCCTGAATTCCTCAAGGTAAGGAAGCATATTAATCTGGTTCTGTAGTAATCATTTTTGCCGATCCAAATGTAATGGTTCCTGGTTCGGGATGTGCAACCTTTTTGTACTTTCATTTGCGAAAAAACAATCCTTATGTCACGGTCGGTCCAGTATCTCCCTGCTTTACTTATCAGTTTGATATTATTTCAATGTACTAAACCAGTATCTCCGAAAGCTAGCAAAGTGCTCCTGAATGGGGTGGTTGCAACGGTCGATAGCTCCAATTCAATGGTTGAAGCCATCGCCATCAAGGATGATCGCATCCTCGCACTTGGAAGTACCGTCGAGATTCAAAAGTACATCGGTCCGGAAACGGAAGTCCTTGATGTTGAAGGAGCTTTTGTGATGCCCGGATTTATCGAGAGCCATGGTCACTTTTCCGGGTTGGGGAGCAGTCTGATCAATCTGAATTTTATGCATACCAAAAGCTGGGACGAAATCGTGGCCATGGTCGATTCAGCGGTCCAGCAAGCACAGCCCGGCGAATGGATCATTGGGCGCGGATGGCATCAGGAGAAATGGACGGAACCGCTTGATCGCAGTGTCCTGGGTTACCCTTATCATGACCGGCTCAGCGCCATCTCACCGGACAATCCGGTATTGTTATCCCACGCCAGCGGTCATTCCGTTTTTGCCAACAAGAAAGCCATGGATCTGGCGGGCATCAACCATGAGACACCGGATCCCTTCGGAGGAGAAATTGTAAGGGATGCATCGGGTGAAGCGATTGGGGTTTTTGAAGAAACCGCGATGTCCCTTATCCGGTCACAATATCAAGACTACCTGAAAGGAGTCAGTACCGAGGAAAAATACAGCACCTGGTTAAAAGGCATCCGTCTGGCCGAAAAAGACTGTTTAAGTAAGGGGATTACTTCTTTTGAGGATGCAGGTACTTCCGTCAGGGAACTACAGGACTACATCCGGTTGGCTGAAAAGCAGGAACTGAATTTGAGGCTTTGGGTGATGATGCGTGATGAGATGAGCCGCATGCAGGCGGTTGCCGATCAATACCCGAAGATCAATGTGGGCAACCGTCATTTTCTAACCATCCGTGCCGTTAAAGCCTACATCGATGGCGCTCTGGGTTCATTCGGCGCCTGGCTCCTGGAACCCTATGCCGACAAAGCTGGTTTTGTCGGCCAGAACACCACCAAAATGGAAGAGCTGGAACAAAATGCGAATTTGTGCATTAATCACAACCTCCAGTTATGCATTCATGCGATCGGCGACCGGGCCAACCATCAGGTCATCGATCTATATGAAAAAACCTTCCAGGCGCACCCGGATCAGCATGATTTGCGTTGGCGGATTGAACATGCCCAACACATTGATACCGCCGACATACCGCGCTTTCATCAATTGGGCATCATCGCTTCCATGCAGGGAATCCATTGTACTTCAGATGCTCCTTTTGTAGAAAAACGGTTGGGTACCTTCCGCGCCAAATACGAATCGTATCCCTGGCGTTCACTTTGGGATCAGGGTGCCATCATTGCCAATGGAACCGATGCCCCCGTTGAGGATGCCGACCCGATTCAATGCTATTATGCCACCGTGACCCGCAAACGGGCGGATAACGGCTTTACCTTTTTCCCTGAACAATGCTTGACGCGTCAGGAGGCACTCCAAACCTATACCATCAATGGCGCCTATGCCGCCTTCGAGGAAGATCTTAAGGGATCGCTGGTACCAGGGAAATTAGCCGACATTGTGGTCCTCGATACCAATTTATTAACCTGTCCGGAGGAAGCCATATTAACCACGAAAGTTTTATACACCCTGGTTGGGGGTGAGGTAAAATACAGTGCAAATGGGAAGCAGTAAATCATCAAGTAATCCTAAGGATGCTTGCGTGGATTAACCGACCATTTGAAGAATAATGGGTATCAGTTATACCTGAACCAGATTTCCATGGCTCCTTCCTCATTAACCGCATGGTAATGGTTTACTTCAGGAAAATCTCCCAGCAAGTGTTCTATTTCCAATCGCAATGTTCCCATTCCTTTACCATGGATGATTACGATGCTGGGCACCCTAAGGCGGATCGCCTGATCGATAAAATTTCTGGCCTGGGAGATCTGATAACGAAGTGCCCGTGATGGGGCGGCATGAGTAAGACTTGGTGTAAGCGCTTCCAGATGTAAATCCAGCGTCCGCTGAAAATTAAGCCATTGGGGAGATTCCTTCTTTTGCTCCAACTGCAACTCCAGCAAAAAAGGATCTTCCTCCTTCTCTTCAGACTCGGGAATGACTTCCAAATCCTTGCCATTCACACGAAGCTCTTGATCACCCACCCGTATCCGGGCTACCCCCGATCCATGCACACCCCGGTAGGTCCCACGCTGTCTCAGTGAGATTATCCAAACCCGTTCACCAACCCAAAGGTCTTTTATATTGACCGGCATAGCTCAGATCTTTTATTAGGTATAACGTGAAAAAAATTGCAGGATGTCCGCCAATTGGTAGTTTTTCAACCGGTTGTTACAGGCATCATCCTACCAGTTCTTTCGGCGTAATGAAAAGGGATTCCGTTTTACCACCACGAAGGACGGTAAATAAGACGATCCTCCCAACTTTTGTCTCATCGAGTTGCTTGTGGAGGTCATCAATCGTTTTTACCGGCACCTCATCGATGGCGATGATCACATCACGCAATTGTAAAGCACTGTTGGCTGCCGGCTGCAATTTTTCGATATGGTGAACGAGGATTCCCGCAGTTTGTTCCAGCTTTAGTGCTGCGGTTAACCGGGCTGGCAAAGGGACATTCTGGCCGGCAATCCCAATGTAAGCGCGGCGAACCTTGCCTTCGCGGATCAACCGGCTGATCACGTACTCCACCAGGTTGGATGCTACCGCAAATGAAAGTCCTTGAGCCGGCCGGATGACCGCGGTATTGACTCCAATGACGAGCCCCTGGGAATTAAGAAGTGGTCCACCGGAATTACCCGGGTTGAGGGCGGCATCGGTCTGGATCACATCATCAATTAACCGGCCGGATTCGGTCCGCAGTGTCCTGCCCAGGGCACTAACCACCCCGGCGGTAAGGGAGTACTGGAATCCAAACGGATTACCCATGGCGATGGCAATCTGTCCCACCTGAAGTTCATCCGAATTGGCAAATTTCAAATGACCTGATTTGAAACCATGGACCTGGACCAGAGCGATGTCGGTTGACGGGTCCTGACCAACGAGGGTCCCCGGTACAGCCAATCCGTCGGGAAGGTTTACCTGGATGTCTGATTGCCCCTGGACGACATGACAATTGGTAACAACCATTCCATCGCTGCTAATTAAAAATCCGGATCCCGTGGCAGGTTGCTGTTTGGGATGACTTTTCTGTACGGTCAATTGTACTACGGCCTGGCTGGCCAGACGGGCTACCCGGGTTATCGTTTGCGAGTAGGCATCCAATAAAACAGAATCATCCGGGGTACGATCGGTGATTGTTTGTAAGTGGGCAGGCAAATCGGACTGAACGGTGTAGACCATGATACGTGATTTCTATTCCAAGCAACCACAATGATACCAAAGTCCAAATTAGGCCAGAATGGCATAAATTCTGATTGCACCCGGACACTTTGGCAGTCGCAGGGAATGGATCGTGTCGGTTCTCTCGATCCAACCGCAGTTATTGGGTTCCGATTGTCAAAGAACAAACAAGAGTCCCGCACGCGACGGATCGCGTGCGGGACAACCATTTGTCAAAACGGATTCTTCTCCTTGGTGAGTTTAAGGAATTGATCGACTTTAACTTCTGTGAAAGTCTTTTTAACGCCGTCTTTCTCATACTCACGATGTTGCAGTTGTCCTTGTACAGAAACCTCGTGCCCTTTACGAAGCAGTTGGGCCATCAGTTCTGCCGTACGACCCCAGGCTACGATATTATGCCATTGGGTGTTTTGCTGACTATTACCCTGGCTGTCCCGGTAGATTTCAGTGGTAGCGATGGAACATTTAACCATTTTGGTACCATTATTCAAGGCGACCATTTCAGGATCCCGGCCTAAATTGCCGATCAGTAATACTTGATTGCGAATTGAGTTCATAACTTAAAAATTTAATTGAATTACTTAATAAATCCTTGTGCACACAAGTCGTTTTAACCATCTATCGAACGACAGGGACAAAGTAAAATCACCTGAATTTTGGATACCATCTATTAAACGTTTAAATTCGTATCTATACGTTTAGTATACGTTTAATTACGGCTAGAACCACTATTTATGGGTAATACATGTCTACACTGTGGTAATGCATTTTTCGGCCGTGCCGATAAAAAATTCTGTTCAGATCAATGCCGGGCCACTTACCATTATGCGCAACAGAAAACCCAGTCCGGACAAATCCGCCGCATCAATCAAATCCTGAAGCGCAACCACCAAATTCTGAGGACGCTCAATCCCTCCGGTAAAAGCCGCGTCCACAAAAACACACTGGCCGAAATGGGTTTCAGGTTTTCCTACCACACCAACACGTTTACCACCCGCAATGGACACCTCTATACCTTCTGTTACGATCAGGGATACATCGTCTGGGAAGATGATTATTGTACCCTGGTGGTCCGGCAGGAATACGTTGAATGATCCATCAGGCTATTCAATGACCCTGTGATCCGGTGCTGTGGTTTCTTGCGTTTATATATTAAATTTAAATTATATGTTAATTCACCGAGAATGGCATAATCCTTGGACAAAGTAAGGCGTTTGCATAGCACCGAAAACAGCAACGATGTCCCTAAACCGATACCTATGCATGGCCTTAGTACTCCTGATTCTGTTACCCGGATTGGCATGGAGTCAGCGACCCAAAGAAATTAAATCGCACACCGGATTTGAAGCCGGTTATTCCCATCATTTCATTACTGCTCCTCATCAGACGGCCTCTACAAATAATCTCGAAACACTACCAGGCTACCATGTATATCTGTTTCGCCAACAACGAATCACCAAACATACCGGCATTCAAATAGCGGCTGGTTGGACCCAACGAATTTACCGGTACACCGACGATATCTATTTTAACACGGATCGCCAACAGGATATAGCGGTTAACCGCTATTTGCATCACCTGACCGTACCCGTCACGCTGGTATTTCAAATAAAAAGCTGGTGTTGGCATGCAGGGGTTTACCGGGAATGGCCGCTGGCGTCCGATGCCGATCCCAATGCCAATGCGACCCGGCCGAATTTTCCGGAAAGCAAAGATTATGGCATTATCGCCGGAAGTGTCTGGCAATTGGGGCCAATTGGATTTTTTGCCAGGTATCTCTATGGCCTGACCGATCACGTTATCGTTCCATTTCCTGATGAAACCGGGAAGACCAATCCGCAAATCAATCCACATTACCAAACCATCCAGGCCGGCATCCGAGTTGCCGTTTTTTAATCTACATCAGATGCTGAAGATCTGAAATTGGTAGGGCCTTAAAGGAATCAGCAGATGATCTTCGATCCACAGGTGGGTGACCCGGGAAGATTTACAAAATAATCCGGTAGGCTTCTTCCCCTGGCATTCGGGCAATGAAAGATAAGCGGTCCCCGTACTGGCAGCATAATTGATGACGACCAGAGTCCTCCCCTGGTCATTTTCCCATTTCCAGGCAAAAAACTGATCTTCCTGCGGACCAGTAACCTGGAGGAGGCTCCAACGACCTTCCATTGCACCAGAACTCAGTAATTCCATCAACCGTAAATAAAATTGCCAGGTTTCCGGGCAGAAAACCGTTGATGGTAAATTGGTTTGGTCCGACCCGGAGCATGTGCAATAAATTTCCGGTGGATATTCCACCATTTGTACAGGTATTTTACGCATTCGACCTTCCCATTGTCCCTCATAAAAAAATCGCATCCCGGGCAAGGTATAAGCGGCTACGGCAGCCGCATAACTGCGTACTTTTCCAAAATGGGTTAGTGCCCGTTCCTCATCATGATTTTCCAGAAATCGCACCAGCTTATTCTGGTATTCGATATCAGCGAGCAGATGTTCGCGGATGCCCTGACGTTCGTCATTAACCAACCGGTCCAGCAATCGCTTGTCATACGTGTAGTCAAAGCCCTGCATTTGCAACTCCCACTCCATATCCCAATAGACCTCTGCCATCAGCTGGAAATCCGGCTGTCCCTTCTTTACTTTCTCGATGGCTGCAGGCCAGAATTCTTCCATGGATTGGTCGTCCTCTCCCTGGTGGTGGTGCTGCCACGTATTGCGGAAGATGCGCTGAACCGGTAACATGGCCATATCACAACGGACACCGTCGCACATTTCGGCTACATTCTGCAATTGGCCTGCCATCCAGGCACGGGCTTCCGGATTAAAATAATTAACCTGCACCGTATCCTGCC
Source organism: Saprospiraceae bacterium (assembly GCA_020436785.1). Lineage (GTDB taxonomy): Bacteria > Bacteroidota > Bacteroidia > Chitinophagales > Saprospiraceae > JAGQXC01. The sequence continues at coordinate 7,023 of JAGQXC010000403.1, forward strand.
ACCCGGCAAAATAAGGATCCCGGCCATGGGCAAAAATGGATCCGTTGGCTTCAAAATATTCGGTCGGTTGATTGACGAGATGATTGAAGGTACCCCGGATAAAATATTCCGGAAAACGCTCAATCCACCGGGACTCAACACTGAAATGATTGGGTACAAAATCCAGAATCAACCGCATTTCTCTTGCATGGAGGGACGAACGAACAGCTTCCAGATCTGCCCGGGTGCCCAGGGCAGGATTGGGTTCGTATTGATCAATCGCATAAGGCGATGCCAAAATCCGGTAGTCAAAAGGAGGATAATTACGATCGGGTTGATAGTCCAACACCCGCTCAGGATGATCTCGACGCGTTGCATCCGTTACATCAGCCGTTTGCCATACGCCCATCAACCAAACCAATTCAATACCCTTTTCACCAAGGTCATCCCAGTAACTTTCGGGGACATCCTTTAAAGTAGCGCCCTGCCCAAACTGAGCCAGCCAGGGCCTGGTATTGATCTCAAATAACATCGGATGCTCCCTCATACCGGTTTTAACTTTGAAGGTGTAAGATAAATGATCTGTTACGGGCTCACTATCTTAAACTTGTTTCTTTTGTGATGCCACCTCGGTCGTCCGGCTTTCCCACCACTGCAATACCCGAAGGGCACGAATGGTATTTATCCGGCTGGGATGTCCTGTTTCCTCCAGGTGGAAAAAGACCTGCCCTGCATGATTTTGCTGCAGTGGCCATTTTCCCGTCTTATCTGCTTTGCGGACCAACATTTCGACGGCTGGTTCCATCCGGTCATCCGGTAAAATCTGCATTAACTGGAAAAGATCCAGTGCTTTTAAGATGTCATAACGCCATCTGGTCGGAAAGGACAATCTCGTCATCCTCTGATCGACAATGGCTCCGGTACGATGGGATTGATAGAGTTTATGATCCAATAAAAAACCAATGCCGGCCGCCAGAGCTTTGCTGATCTGCAGATTAGATTCCTTCTGATTGGATTGGTAATTCCACATTCCTTCCAGCACCGATAGTGTCGAATGGAAAGAACTGTGATGGTCCCCTTTGTGCCATCTGCAATTCCAACCTCCATCGTCCATTTGCACCCGAAGCAGATGATGGACCAGGGATTCCTGGAGAGTACTCTGCAGTCCCCAATAGGCCAGCATTCCGAGAAGCATGCCATTCACACAAGTATCGGAGGGGTTCCAGGTCTTCTGTGGGCCCCACCCTCCGTCAACCGCTTTATTCGCACGGACGAGAATTTCCAAACCCCGTCCAATCGCCGGCTGAAGGGGCAGCTCCAGTCGCTTCAGTAACAAACAAGTATAAAAGGTAGAAATCCACTTTGGGGAATACAGCCCATGGCCCCATGTGCCTTCCGGGTCTTGCATTTCCAGCAAGGACTTCCCCCAACCTTGTAAGGTGATGGCCTTTCTGGCTTCCTGAATTTTCTGCTCACTGCTCCGCAACAAATCACGTTGTACCCAATGCCTTATCACCGGATCACCATCAAGCAGCCATTGAAGTAGAGCCGGGTCAAAATTGGTCATGCATCAAGGGTTTATCCAACGAAAATTAAGTCATTCTTCGGAGAAGTAGGTGGTTTAAGCCGCGCAATATCCCAGCTAAAATTCAGTGAACATTGGTATCTTCAGCGCAAACAAAACTGCACTTCCAACATGTCAACGACCATTCTCCAACCCGGCGTTTATGTGGCAAACCTTACCCCGATGGATGCCAGCCTGCAACCCGATGTTCCTTTATTAATCAATCATCTCGAGGCGCTTCTGGCCCAGGGCGCTCAAGGCATCGCACTGCTGGGGACCACCGGTGAAGCCAACTCATTTAGCTTGCAGGAAAGGAAAGATCTGATAACGGCGGTGACTTCGGCCGGCATCCCCGGCCACCGGTTGATGGTTGGCACTGGTTGCTGTGCCTACACCGACACCATTTCCTTAACCCGGCATGCTGTCGAACATGGCATTAATAGCATCCTGATGTTGCCACCATTTTACTATAAACAGATCAATGACCAAGGGCTTTTCCGGTATTTTCAAACGGTCATTGAAGGAGTAGGTACGACAGACATGGAGATCTATTTGTACCATTTTCCCAAAATGACCGGCGTCAACTTTTCCATTCCTTTGCTGGAAATGTTGATCGAGCACTATCCAAACCAAGTCGTCGGTATGAAAGACTCCAGTGGAGATCTCGAACATAGCAAGTCCATCTGTAAGCATTTTCCCGGTTTTCGGTTATTTGCCGGGACGGAAAAATACTTGCTGGATATTTTGCATGCCGGCGGGTCCGGATGCATATCGGCAACGGCAAATGTTACTGTCGGTCAATGCACCCGTGTATTTCAAAACTGGCAAAATTCTCAGGCAGAGGCCCTGCAGTCAGCAGCCACAGCTCAACGTCAGGTCTTTGAAGGGTTGCCATTTGTCAGCATCCTGAAACAATACCTTGCGGAGACCACCGGAAATTCACAGTGGCTTCATGTTCGCCCACCAAATGCACTGGTCGAGGACGAAAAAGTTCATGAAATTGTCAGTCAGATGAAAGATCTGGTCACCACATAAAGATTGTTGCAGGGTCAGGGAACTTCCCTGCGTCCTTAACATCGTTTCCCGGATCCGGTCCTATAATTTTATCACCTTATTCTTCCGGTACAGCCACCAGGCAAAAAGCCAGATGAACATGGTGTAACACAACGCCTGCAGGAAAGATCCAAAATAATTGCCGGCGTGCTGGAAAAGATGACTATAAAGCCATCCGTATAGTCCCTGATCTCCGATCTTGATCAACCCAAAGGTCTTGATGACAAATCCGGATAATGCGTAAGAGGCTAACGGGTTTAACCCAAATACTCTGAATACGTAGGCCCAATCTTTCCAGCCCTGGACGTCGATGATCCAAATTAAGACTGCAAGTAAGAGCGTGGCGAGTCCTCCGGCATAAAGCACGTAGGAACTGGACCAGATTGGTTTGTTGATTGGGAAGCCCAGGAAATTCCATGCGACTCCCGCAACGATCATACCAATTCCCCAGGGGATTATGCGGATGATTTTATCTTTTGCCAGTTTTACCCGTTGCATTGTTTTGCCTATTAAATACCCTACGAGTACCGTACCTACCGTGGGTATCGTGCTCAACAATCCCTCCGGATCAAAGGGAATGCCGTATCCATGATAAATATGATTTTCCCCAAAAAGCCACAAATCCAAAGACCTCACCGCATTGTCAGGCAGGGATAACGGGTCGTCTCCACCAAAACCTAAGAGCAAGCCCCAATAACCCAATAAAATCGCAGCCAGTACATAAACCAACCATTTTTCCCGGACGAAAATGACAATCAGAGAACCGATGCCATAGGCCAGGGCAATGCGGGGCAATACCCCGACGACCCTTAACTCACCAATGGACTTATTGAAAAAAGGATACCAATGCAGTAAAATCCCAACCAGGTAAATCAAAACCGTTCGCTTCAGTACCTTCTTAATCCATTTGGAACGTTCAGCCTTTTCGAACTTCAAAAATGAAAAGGACATCGAAAGACCAACAATAAATACGAAAAATGGGAAGACAAGATCCGTCGGTGTGCATCCATTCCATTTGGAATGTTCCAACGGAGCATAAACGTATTGCCAGGATCCCGGATCATTGACAATGATCATAAAAAAGATCGTCATGCCGCGCATGACATCGATAGACAAAAGCCGTTTCTTCATCTTGGTTGGTTTGTGCCAAAAAGGTACAAATTAATCCCTGATTGCAACGACGGGTCAAACCATTTCCACAGGAAGGGAATCCATAATATGACGAATGGTCAGGTCGGAAGGATTTGCGGCCAGCAACTCTTCCAGGAGCTTGCGTACCGAATTCATATCACCCTCGGCATAAAGTTCCATCGCCCGGTTAAATTGGTTTAAATTGGCCTGTTTAGCACGGAGCAAATCCGGGGGATCCGCATCCATGCACTCAAAAACGCCCAATTTCTTTTGCTTTCCTTTCACTTTCACTTCTCCCAGAAACCGCATGGCAAATGCCTCCCGATTCGGTAAGGCGGTTACTGTTGGTGCACTGATCAGGATCCTGGCCCGGTAATCCTTGGTGAGTCCTTCCATCCGGGAAGCGCTGTTGACGGTATCGGAAATGGTGGCCGCATCTGACCGCATTTGGTCGCCGATTACTCCCATAATCAAAGGACCGGTATGCAGGCCAATTCCCAAACGCAAAGCGCTGCGCCCCACCTTCTGCCGTTGTTCATTGTACTCTGCCAGAGAAAGCTGCATTTCGATAGCGGCCTGAATGGCTTTTTCGGGGCCTTCCAGAAAGATGGCCATAATCCCATCACCCAGGTATTGGTGCACAAAACCTCCATGACGTGCAATGATCGGTCCCATGCGCGCAGAAAATGCCTGCACAAAATGGAAAGTATCGGATGGACTCATTGATTCAGCCAACGTCGTGTAGTCGCGAATGTCCGAAAACAAGACGGTGACTTCCCGCAATACGTTGTCTCCCAACTTTACATCGACGATGGTTTGATAGCCCAAAGCCCTTAAAAAATGACTGGGCACAAACCGGTTGGTCACCGCATGAATGTGATTCAGATTCAAATGAGTCCGGATGCGGGCCAACAATTCACCTTTCGTGAAAGGCTTGGCCAGGTAGTCGTTCGCTCCCTGTTCCAGCCCGGTGACCAAATCTTCGACCCGGTTTTTGGCTGTTACCAGGATAACAGGAAGTTCAGCCGGAAGGTATTCCTCACGGATCTTTTGGCATACTTCATAGCCGGACATCTGGGGCATCATGATATCCAACAGGATCAAATCGAAATGAATGCCTTGATGGAGGCATTCCAATGCCTGGGCGCCACTGCTGGCAAAGTGCATTTCATATTTTTCCCGGGCCAGGTGATTTTTTAGTACTTGTTGATTGACCGGTTCATCATCGACAATAAGAATGCGGAAGACATCCTCGTTCTGCATCTGTCTGGAAATGGAAGTTTCCTTTCCCTCGTCCACCTCCTGGTTGAATGAAATGGGCCTCGCTACGGGCATCGACACCTGCAACGGAACGGGAGCTTCCCGGGATATCGGCAAGGTAAATGAAAAGGTAGAGCCAAGCCCAGGCGTGGACTCCATCTTTAACGAACCCTGCTGAAGTTCAATTAAATTACGGGCAATAGCCAGACCCAGCCCGGTGCCGGTATGCGAGCGGGTGGTTGATCCATCGCCTTGTACGAAGGCTTCAAAGATGGATTTCTGTTTATCCTCCGGAATTCCGATGCCTGTATCTGTAACCGCTATTTCCACCCAGCCGGCGTCAAGGATTCGGGCGGTCACGTCAATGGTACCCTTTTCCGTGAATTTCACGGCATTGCCAATCAAATTGTGCAGAATCTGCTGCAATCGGTCTTCATCGGCCAGCACGGCAGGCATCTCCTTGCCGATCAGGTTACGTACCTCGAGCGGTTTATCCTTAACCATGTACCGGTAGATTCGAACGACAACATCCACAAGGGCATGAAGATCAATGGACACCGGATTCAATTCCAGGGCATTGTTACGGATTTTGGAAAAATCAAGCAGGTCGTTCACGAGGTTACTCAAGCGACGCCCTGAATTCACGATAAGTTCAATGTTGTGGTCTCTCTCGGACCGGTCTGCCCAGGTATCTTCATCCAACAGACTTTCAGCAAGACCGATGATGCCGTTAAGTGGCGTTTTTAATTCATGGCTCGTATTTGCCAGGAATTGATCTTTCAGCTCATTGACCTGTTTTAAATAGG
>JAGQXC010000404.1 GCA_020436785.1 Saprospiraceae bacterium
CCAACCTTCGGTAGTTTAAATAGGCATCCATCGCTTTTTTGTGCATTTTAGTAGCCAGATAGGCAATCGTAAGATTAAACCAGGCATCGCTGAAATCTGCATCAATCTCAACGGCCACTTCGTAATGAACAATGGCGAGATCATAGTTGCCCGCATCAAAATACACATTAGCCAGGTTGTAATGAGCTTCCAGGTGGCGGGGTTCCAGACTGAGCGCCTTGGTGAACGCGCCGATCGCTTTGGCTGTCTCCCCTTTCCCGGCGTAGATGATGCCAATGTTGCAAATGGCATCCGCACTGGAACTGTTCGCGGCAATGGCTTCGAGGTATCGGGATTCGGCCCGCGGATCGCCTGCCTCATCCAGCATCAACGCTTCTTCAAAAGGTGACCGGTGAGACGTTAATTTCCTAAGTCTGGAAGTTGATGGAGAGTTAGCTTTTGGCTTAGCAGCTTGGTGGTCAAAAAGGTTTAACTGACCTTCTGCCTCCTGTTGCTCGGCTTTGGTTTTGCTGGCTTTACGAAATCCGACCTTTCTGCCCGGCCATTGATTGGGTTGATACGAAATGATTTTCGCCATAATGCAAAAATACAGGTTTGCCATCCAAAATACCCCAATGAATGTAAAAAATTTAGATATATCGAAGGTGGCAGGATCCTGTTCAAGCCACTAGACTTAAGAATCGGATATTAGCGTGATTTACCCGCCAATTGCCGCAGGTATTGGATCACATCATTCACCTCCGAGTCGGCCAGTACGCCTCCGTAGGCCGGCATTTCCGTGCCTGGTTTGAACTGTCCCGGATCAAGTATCCAGGCCTTCAATTCATCCTGTCCGGTCTTTCGGAGTGCTTTTTTCAAATTCATTTTATCGTTACCATCGTATCCATGACATTGCAGGCAATTGTATTGTTCATACACTTTCTGTCCGGCCAGGGCACGCTGTGGGTCAATGGTTTGCCGTACCGGAGAACAACCAAACCACATGGTTGGGACGGTCATCATGATCATTGCCATCATAATCCTGGCATCTATTCGTTTACACATGGAAATTGTTGTCATGCGAAGTAGTTTTCAACTAAAAGTTACCACTGGGATAATCACTGAAATCCTTACTTTTGCCCCCAATTTACTGGAATCTTAAATCATCATGGCCTGATTTGGGCATCGTATTATTCGCGTATATTTGCACCCTATGAAGAAAATCCGAAACTTTTGTGTCATCGCGCATATCGATCATGGTAAAAGTACCCTGTCCGATCGTCTCCTGGAAGTGACTCAGACCATATCCTCCCGGGATATGCAGGCACAAGCTTTGGACGACATGGATCTCGAACGTGAACGTGGGATTACCATTAAGTCCCATGCCATCCAGCTATACTACCATCATTCGGATGGCGAAACGTACACCTTGAACCTGATCGATACACCGGGTCACGTTGACTTTTCCTATGAAGTCTCGCGGTCGATTGCAGCTTGTGAAGGTGCCTTATTACTGGTCGATGCCACTCAGGGCATACAGGCTCAGACCATTTCAAACCTCTACCTGGCTATCGGACACGATCTGGAGATCATTCCGATCCTGAACAAGATCGATATGGAAAGCGCCATGGTGGATGAGGTGGCAGATCAGATCATCGACCTCATCGGCTGTCCCCGCGAAGACATCCTGCTGGCCAGTGGTAAAACCGGCCAGGGCGTTCAGGAAATTCTCAACGCCATTGTTGAACGCATCCCTGCTCCCAAGGGCAACCCGGAAGCTCCTTTACAGGCCTTGATTTTTGATTCCGTATTTAACTCTTTCCGGGGGGTGATCGCCTATTTCCGCATCCTGAACGGCACACTGCGTAAGGGCGATGAAGTCCGTTTCGTGAACACCGGAAAACAATACCAGGCCGATGAAGTAGGTGTCTTGCGCTTTACGCCGGATCCCCGGGAAGAATTAGAGGCCGGCAATGTGGGATACATCATCACGGGCATCAAGGAATCCCGTGAGATCAAGGTCGGTGACACCATCACCAAAGTAGAGAATCCCTGTAAGGATGCCATCAAAGGTTTTGAAGATGTCAAACCGATGGTTTTTGCCGGGATATTTCCGATTGAGAATGAAGACTACGAGGATCTCCGGGACAGCCTTGAAAAACTCCAACTTAACGATGCGTCCCTGGTATTTGAACCCGAAACATCGGCTGCTCTGGGCTTTGGGTTCCGGTGCGGATTCCTGGGTATGCTGCATCTGGAAATCGTCCAGGAGCGACTCAGCCGCGAATTTGACCAGGAGGTGATTACGACCGTTCCCAACGTGTCCTATTACGCATATACAACCAAAGGAGAAAAAATCGTCATTCATACGCCTAATGATCTTCCCGACACCAGTGTACTGGATTATGTGGAAGAACCATACATCGAGGCACAAATCATCACCAAGCCGGAATACATTGGCGTGATCATGACCCTTTGCCTCGAAAAAAGAGGCAACCTGACCAAACAGCACTACCTGACCCAGGACCGGGTGGAACTGACGTTTGAACTCCCACTGGCAGAGATTGTATTTGACTTTTACGACCGCCTGAAATCATTGTCGCGAGGATACGCATCGTTTGATTACGCCCCGGTGGATTACCGCCAGTCCGACCTGGTCAAACTTGACATTAAACTGAACAATGAGAACGTCGATGCCTTATCTGCCCTGGTGCACCGGGATAAAGCCTATGCTTTCGGACGGAAGATCTGCTCCCGGCTGAAAGATCTGCTACCCCGCCAACAATTCATGATCGCCATCCAGGCTGCCATTGGTGCCAAGATCATCGCCCGCGAAACCATTTCAGCCCTGCGAAAGGATGTAACAGCCAAATGTTACGGAGGGGACATCAGTCGGAAGCGCAAACTCCTGGAAAAACAAAAGAAGGGTAAAAAGAAGATGCGACAAATCGGTAGCGTCGAAGTGCCCCAAAAAGCATTTCTGGATGTTCTGAAACTGGAATAAGTTATGGAGGTGCTTCGGAGGTTATTCCGTTGGTTCTCGTTGACCAATCCACCGACTCAATGACCTTTTCCATCCGTAATCCTGCCATGGGTATAACTTTTTACCATTTTCAAAGCAGCATCACCACGTTTCACTCGTTTTAGGGTTAGATACATTATAGATCCGAATTCTATGAGGCACATTTTACCCATCACGGTTATTGCTTTACTTTTCGGCGTACTCCTATCCGCCTGTTCCTGGTTTAAGGACAATGCAACCATCGTAGAAAACGTCGAGCCGGAGTTCAGTCTGGATTTGATTGAAAAACTGGACGCCCCCTTTAAACCGATCCAAATCAGGGTTGCTACGCTGAAAAAACAGAACTGCAAAGCGGTCATCCACAATACGGCTTTCCGGAACGGCAGAACCATCCTCTTTAACATCAACGACTGGACCACCGACGAGCCATGTACCGAACAGTTGACCATCCGGGATACCCTTATCCCTATTGATGTTTTGACACCGGGATCGTATGATCTGCAGGTCCGTATCGCCAAAAATTTATTTAGTAATGGAACCCTGACGGTCATGCCGGACCGCTATCTGTTTGAATGCGAAAAACCTTTGGGATTCGTCATTGATCGCCAGGAAATGCTGCGGGTTCCGGATAACCTGGTGTGGGGATATGTAAGTTTCACCAGCTCCTTCTATACAGACAATGCCACCGAATTGATCGATGAATTAAAAAGTATTAATCAGGAAGCCAATATCCTCAGTGGTAATTACGGCCACTTCATTATGAAGAATCGCAATACCGTCGAATTGCCCTTGACCTCCAGTAATTTACCCGTTTACCGCACTTTTGTATTTAACAAGGTGGCTTCGGATGAAGAAATCGCTGCCTGGGTATCCAAGGCCCATCACCGCTATTTAGGAAATATTTCCCTTCAGGTATTCAATTCCGCCGGAAAGGTCTGGAATTGAGGATTGCCTTCGTACCTTCAATTTCCCGTTCTTTCCCGGGAAAAAGAAATGCTTCATGGATTGGGTAAATTTAATGTCGGACACGGTTACCAAGCCTACTGCCGGGATGCTGGCAGCAATGTTCAATGCCGAGGTTGGCGACGATGTCTTTGAGGATGACCCCACAGTCAATCGTTTGCAACAAAAAGCAGCAGTGCTTTTTGGAAAAGATGCCGCCCTCTTCTGCCCTTCCGGAACCATGACCAACCAGATTGCGATTAAGGTACACACCCGGGCTTTGGATGAAGTCATCTGCGAACAAACCTCCCACATTTACCAGTATGAGACCGGAGGCTATGCACACAATTCCAGAGTTGCCATCCAGTTGCTCCAGGGTCAAAACGGCAAGCTTCGTCCCGAGCAAATTAAACCGGCCCTGCGCCCGGATCACGACTGGCTCCCCCACTCTGCCCTGGTAGTCATCGAAAATTCCTGCAATAAAGCCGGAGGTTCCTTTTACACGCTGCCGGAAATGCAAGCCCTCTCACAGGTGTGCCGAGAAAACGAATTGAAGTTCCATCTGGACGGTGCGCGGATCTTTAATGCGTTGACCGAAAGTGGCGGAACTACTCAGGAAGTAGGGTCCCACTTTGACAGCATTTCCGTTTGCCTGTCCAAAGGGTTGGGTGCGCCGGTTGGTTCGGTACTGATCGGTGACCGGGATTTCATCAAACAAGCCCGGCGATTTCGCAAAGTCATGGGAGGCGGCATGCGTCAGGCGGGCTATTTGGCCGCAGCAGGTATTTATGCCCTGGATCACCACGTCGAACGCCTCAGGGAGGATCACCGGCGGGCGAAACAATTGGGACAAGCCCTCGAAAACCTGGCTATCGTGGATCGTGTCGAGCCCGTGCATACCAACATCATCGTGTTTCATCTTAAAGATGACCTGGCCGATGATCTCCTTCAGAATCTATTGAATCATCGAATCAAAGCAGTTGCCCTGGGCCCGGCAACCGTGCGCTTTGTGACGCATTTGGATTTTACCGAAGAGATGCTGGAACATACGCTCCGGGTACTTAACTTGTTTTAATTTCAGTACGACATCCAAATTCTTGACAGGCAGGCATATCTAACCACCGTTGATTGGGATGTCAATACAATTTGGCAGTATCGCCAGTGCATGATTGTTTTCCGGATTGCAGTCCAGGATGCGACCGTATTCATCACACCAATTGTCTTCAGGCACTTTAATCCAGGCTTCCACACCACAAATATTTTGAATATCATCCACATGAACTATAATGATGTGCCAACTTCCTGGCTCCAGGTCAACAAGGCCATAGATTGGACTGCCACCACCAATCAAATTAATCTTCAACTCCATCTGAGCAAGACAGACTGTTTTCTCATTTCCAATATTCCGAATCTTTACAATTGCATTATGTTCAACAAACCAGCTCCCAAGACTGATTTGAATAGCTAGGTCTGCGCATACCTGGTCAAATTCGTTGGGGTTCCATTCAGGGTCATCAGAAATGACATCCGGTTTGTCCAGACCATAATCATAAAAAGGAAAGTCATCCTGGCAGGATAAGCCAAAAAATGCTATCGACAAAAAATAAACGAAACATGATAACCGATTCATCGTTGATGATTTTTAATTCAAATTAATTCCAATAAAAGCACAATATCCAGGCGCTTCGATTATTCTTCACTTCCTATTGAGTATTTGACAACTATGTAATGCCATTTATCCGGAGGTCAATAAAAATTGGTTGGATAACCCCAAAAAAAACGATCCAAATAAATTTATTGTCCTGACAACTCAATTGGTGATCACAACTGTTTGACAAATGGTAAAATTCGTTGGATGCTATTATTATTCCAAAAGCGCATTTGATAAATACCAGCAGGCCATGAGCTGACATTAATCTTGGTAACACCACTTTTTACCGGGAGGACTGCCAGTTGTTCTCCCAACAGAGAAAAAACTTCCAGAACCTGATTACTCCCGGCTAAATACGGCGTTAAAATATTGATCAGATCACCAGACGGATTGGGATACAGTATAAAGTCTTGGGGATTATCGTATTGAACGGTACGGATGGGAGAATACGAAAATTGCCCGTCCACGTCAACTTGTTTCAACCGGTAGTAGTGGATACCAGGAAGAATATTGGATTGGAAAAACGTATAATGGTTGAGGGCATCTGAATCTCCGGCTCCCTGAACAATTCCGACATTATTGAATTCCAGACCGTCGGAAGAATGTTCAATTTGAAAATAATCATTTTGATGTTCGGCAGCAGTCGTCCATTTCACCTCAATTTGACCAGATCTTAATTCTACCTCAAAGGATAACAAAGTTACCGGCAATAAATTACACGTCGTAAATAGGTCCGCCTCACTCAGACACCCGGATGTATTATTGGATATGGTGACGCTTCCGGACACATGCATGTATTTTAAAAGCTCATATAAGGCACAGCAGTCACCGAGTAAGTCATTCTCCGTCACATTCAGGTTCCCGCCAACGGCATGGACCTGTGACAAACCATCCAGATTGTTTAACAAGTTATTATTGAGGATGGTCAGGTTATCACCAATGCTAGTAAGGTTGCCAAATTCTTCGATTGAGGCCAACATGGGGTTCGAATTCAATAATAGCTCTCCGGTCACCACGGACAAATTTGAAAATGCGGCAATGGCCGATAATCCTGCATTGAACGACAATAGAATTGCGCCTCCTAAATTAGCTACTGAAGCCAAACCGGATAAGTCAGTTAATCGTGGGTTGGCTGAAATCTGAATGTCTCCTCCGACCATGGTAATCCCTCCCAAACCGGATAGATCAGCAAGCAGATCACAACCAGTTATCCGGATGTCACCCGGAATGGAATGAATATTAGTCAAGGCATTCACCTCCAGCAAAGCATCATTGTCAAATAGCGTAAATCCACCGATGGTGGTCAATTCTCCCAAACCATTTAGACTGGTCAAACCGGAATTCGTAGATAGGTAGATTAAGCCCGTAAGTGAAATTAATGACTCAAGGCCGGTCAAATTCGTCAATCCACTACAAAACGCAATTTCAAGGGACCCATTAATAAATTTCAGGCCTGAAAATGCCGCAAGTGAAGAGAGCAACGGAAGGTCCGCCAAATGAAACGTGGAGACGGAGTACAGCGAAGAAAATCCACTGATTCCGTTCAATAACGGATGTAAATCGATTCTTAAATCACCATTGACATTCCCCAGGGCATTCAGTCCGGAAATACCCGTTAAGTTTAAATTTTGATAAATGATTAAATCTCCCCCAATGCTTGTCAACATGGAGAGACCATTTAGATTTACTAACTGATTATTATTTAGAATGATCAGGTCACCCCCAATAGATTGGACGGGATTCAGTGGATCAAGATCTGTAATATCATCAATGCCATCGTTATCGTCTTCAATCATGATATTCCCTGAAAACTCATCGCAATAGGTTCCGATGAAATCATCAACATTCGATTGTGATTTAATAAAAACCGTAATCCCCGAACCGCAGGTTGTGGCATGAATTTTATGTAATGGGGCCACCAAGGACAGCCAGCCAAATGTAATTATTCGAAGCATTCTACCCATTCCTGACTTTCGAAAACAATTGCAGCGAACTGAACGGAAAATGAACCAGATGACATAGACGGGTTTGGCGTAAAAGGGCACCATCTTTTGAATTAAATTAATGCTTTATTCATCCCGGTATGGTTTTGATTAGTATGCGATGTTGAACAGCGAGTAACTGGCAGGTTTCAATGAGTATTCGGCCATCAGCCCACCAGGTCCGATTTGCCATCATGACCAAATAATCATGAATTTGACTGCCTACTCAATCCCTTCCAAATAATCAGCACGATCTGCTAACTTAGAAGGATTACATGGTCGGTGGAACCACATGATTAAAAAAGTCTTAACGAGCCTTCTCCTGGTGCTTCCTGGTCTATTGTCAGCTCAATGGCGGGGACCGCGCTTTGATGTTTTTAATGCGAAGGACGACTTGCCTTCGAATTACATCTGGTCGATTTGTCAGGATAGTACCGGTTTCATCTATTTTGCACTGAATGATCAGTTGGTCCGTTACGATGGCCGCACTTTTAAAGACTATTTTCACCACCCGAATGATCCAGCCAGCATCGGCCCCGGCCAGGTCAATAAAATGATCTATTCTTCCCGAGCCGGTAAAATATGGATGGCTATGCGCCGCGAGGGGCTCAATGCTTTTAATCCGGTTACAGAAAAATTCCAACATTTCGGCGCGTTCGTTGCAAATTGCATTACGGAAGACACCAATGGCCAGATCTGGCTTGGTGGTACCCCGTCGATACTTTACCGGTTTGATCCGGCCACCGAAAAATTCACGACTTTTCACCTGGCCGATTCCATTGGAGTACCCATTCCCAATACCAGCATTACCGCCATAGTACAGGATCGCAACGAAGCAAACACTTTATGGATATCTTACCTGGATCTTTTATCAGAATCCGGGTCCATTCCCGAACACCTGGTCCAATTTGA
>JAGQXC010000042.1 GCA_020436785.1 Saprospiraceae bacterium
GCAGTTCATCACTTAACCGGTTTACCCAAGATCATCGCAATAACCGATTAAATAAAATGGCTTTTACCGTTCCCAATTGAAAAAAGTGCCCTTTCACCTGTTCTGGGAAAAAGGGAAATCCGGTTTTTCATCAAAATTTATTCGGTACGTCGAAGCGGTAGAGGCCAGTAAATAGAAATTCCCGATTGAACAGATAGGTTTTACCTAGCTGTATCCTTTCAACTTACGGCCCTTGTCCCCCATCACTTCACCCATTTCGACTGGGTTGCAAAGAACGTAAACGTTACAGGTAAGGTTCGTCCTCCAACTGGCTCGGTTGCTGCAATTCTCAAGGCACCCAAACATCACTTACAATTTCTTAACTTAGAAAAATCAAGCACCGAACAGGTTACCAACTCATCAACAAGCTGCTATTCTATTTACCGACATTACAGGGTATGCCGTTTTGATAAACACCGATGAAGAAGCAGCCTTTCAGGTACAGGAATACAATCGACAGCTGCATCCAGGATTTACACCTTTTGGATGATCAGCGGTCATCTTAATTACATCTGAACAGGGTCGTATAGATAAAAGGAGTAAGCTTTATTTTAGTAAATATATTTAATCATTTCACACAACGCATTGGTACCATGACGATAAAATTCTCAGTAAACTTAACTTTAGGATTACTTTTAGCTGTCATTCTGTTTCATTTATTGATCATTACCAAGATCATACCTTATGAAAACACCTGGGGGCGGGCGACTTCAAAGTGATTCAGAAATGTACCTCTTTGAGACCATTTCCATTGTCATCAACCTGATTTTTGGATTTGTTTTACTTATGAAAGGCGGGCATGTCAAACCTTACTTAAATCAAAGGCTGATCAATATTATACTCTGGATATTTCTGATACTCTTTGCATTAAATACCATCGGGAACATACTTGCAAAGACAAATTTTGAAAGATCATTCGCTGTTTTAACTCTCGTTTTTTCAATTCTTATTTGGATGATTCTAAGGAACAAAGAAGTCAAACCGTAACATTCAAGCAGTACGTTTTAAAAGCTGGTTCTGTATGTTATCAATCATTGAACTATGTTAAAAATATTCAGTAAAGTTCGCCAGAAATTGGTATCCGGAAATCGATTCGGCAAATACCTTTTATATGCTTTGGGCGAGATCGTCCTGGTGGTGATCGGAATCCTGATTGCCTTGCAGATCAACGAATGGAATGAAAAGAATCAACACAATAAGGAAGAAAAAAGAATATTGCTAAGCATGCTAAAGGATATTGTTAACGATACCGTCCAACTGGCATCCAACATTAATAATGCAGAAAACAGAACTGCAATAATGGATTCAGTCTATCTGGCGCTCCGAAATCCTCAACAATTTACCCCCAGTCAATTTCTACAAAAGGCTTTTGTTTTGGCCAGCAATGACGAATTTAATGTGAATAGCGGCACCTTTGATGAAAGTTTGTCCTCCGGTTCCTTAAAATACATCCGCAATGACCAGCTCAGGCAGCAGATCTTTGAATATTACCGCAACAACAAATTGAATGAAAACGACAAATATGCAACGCAACAAAAGTACGACATCGTCTTCCCGGTCATGTTCAAAACATTATCCACATCCAAAGAATTTTTTGAGCAATACCTTGGGCAGTCAACGGATTTTGAGACGATTGATATTGAACATTTGTCCAGAAACATTGAATTTATTGCGGCAGTAAATCAGCGCTATGCCTCTGAGAATAATCAGATTGGTTATTGGCACCACGTTATCTCCACCAGCCGGAGTCTGATCACCAAGTTAACGCAGGAATTGGAAAGTTTTTAAGCTTCTAATTTCGTAAACCTATAGCAAGGCGCATTCCGATCGCATATAAGGACCTCTTTCATAAATCAGGTGGCAGGTCTTTCTGGCAGTGGTAAAATCATCAACGGCATTGCACTTTTTACTAACCCCTGATTGGAGCGCGCTCCGATCAGGGCACGCCCCCATTTCAAGGTTTTGGGATAAACCGTATTATTCTCTAAACGATCGCATTTATCCGGTTACGTTATTCAAAGGTTAAAAAAGGAATGACGGGCTCCACGTATTATCAGGTAAAGCGTAAATCCGACTTCTCCGATGGCTGCAGACAGCCCCACGATCCAGGCTAGGGTTTCTTCATGACCCGGCATAAGAAAATCACCGAAAGTCTCCAACAAATAAGCTAGACCTGCCACTAATATGGCAATACCAAAAAATTGGGGCATCAGGCGGGATTGAACTAATAGGATGCCCAGCAAGAGGCAATGAACGCCAAAGAAACCTCCTGCAAGTAAATAACCATTGCGGTGTGTGTCCATAAATAACAAGCTCAGGGATTGCAACTGCTCCGGTTCGAAAACGGACAGGAAAGGAGCACCGCTTAATACGTAACCAGCCAGATAATGGTTAAGTAAATTCACCGCACCTATGGCGGGATGAGCCAATAACCGCAGAGCTGAGCTAATCATCGCCAGTGTCTTACCAAAGGGCTTTAACAGTTGGTAAAGCAGTACTGAAACGACCGCATCCAAAATAAATGCGGCCAAATCGGTAACCAATCCCCAACGAAATAGCCCTGAATGGGTCAGGATCCTGGCGGATGTTTCCATGGCATCACCAGGCACCATCACCGTAGTCCGTACAAAGCCCTGACTGAAACCGGCAAGCACAATAACCAGTAGATACAGAATACCGGTCACACGGAACATACCTTTATTCGTCAAGGGGAATTCACGATGTTTCATGACACAACTGTTTTACATTAATCAATAAATTCAACAACATTGGCTTTCACCGTCAACGTGCGCTGGTAGTACAATGGCGGAACTCCTCCAACATGCTCTTCTGTAGTGACGTTGATCAGGGCACGGGAACCTGTACCGAGATCTGCTTTTGCAATCAATTGGGCATAGGCCTCCTCATAGAGCTGTTTCTTTTTTACCCCACCAAAAACCAGCACATAACTCACATCTGCCGTTCCTCGTACTTCACCTACGACCTTAAAGTTGTTACGGGCAAGCTGGACCTGAGTGGTTAATTGATTTTGATTAAGGACCCAAGCACGGTTAATGCCGCAAGAACTCAGGCCGGCGACAAGTATCAGGCCCATAAATAAATTAATTGTCTTTCTCATTTTACTCTGTTTTAGATTCAGAAACAAAATTAGCGCAAGGAAAACCTGACCTCTTGACTGCCTGGGCCAAAGCTTTGACACTTGAGGCCAATCTCAAATTCAGGCGCTGTTACGAAATTCTAATGGAGATTGACCGGTCCATCGCTTGAAGGCACGATTAAAAGCGCTCTGCTCGGAGAATCCGGTCTGGAAAGCGATTTCAGCCATGGACTGTTTACTGTTTCGCAATAAATTGACGGCTACTTCCTGTTGGATGTTTTGAACCAATGCACGAAAGGTCCATCCTTTTCCGGACAACCTCCGCTTAAATGTCCGGGCACTCATACCCTGGTGTTCTGCCATTTGGTTAATGCTGGGGATGCCACTTGGTAAAGCTTCAAGTATCATCTGGTAAGATGCTTTCAAGAGGTGATCGGTATAGGCATGAATACCTGATTTTTCTTCCTGCATCCGTTCCACCAGGTAGTTGTGTATATTTTTATCCGCTTTGATAGTAGACACTTCAAGTACCGAGGGCTTAAAATGCATGGCATTAACCCCCTGTTCAAAATAGACAGGGCAGGAAAAAAATTCTTCAAATGCGGCACGGGCTTTCGAGGTGTGTTTGAACTGTACTCGATCCGGTCGGATGAATTTACCTGTCACCTCACTCAACACGTTGGTGAGCATCACAAAAGCTGCTTCGTTAGATGTTTCTACGCCAGGACGATGGGCATCCCGGTTCAAATACACACTGGTCATCCCTCGGGAGTGCTCAATGTGTATCCAACCATGGTCGGTAACCAAAACCATAAACCGTTCCACACGATCCAACACTTCATGAGCTATCCAGCACGTTTTCCAAGCCATCCCGAGGGTACCATAGTCGTCGGCATGCAGTTGCTTGCCCTGACGCAAGCCAAATCCCGGAGTCAGGGATTGGGCGGCTGCCTCGTAGACATCAAAGAGTAAATCCATGGGCAGGTAATTCGCATCGGTCAACAAGCTTTCAATCCTGTCATGGTGTTGTAAACACGATGTATCCATGCCCTCTTGGGTGGCGAGAAGGGTAGCTTTATGGTAAATGCTCGCACTGACAAAATGCATGATACGTTTTGAAAAGGCTAATTTTTGAAAATACAAATTGTTCCAATAAAGAACCCAAGCACCTCGGAGATTCGCACCATCTGATGGTTAAAAGCAGGCATCGTGCAAATAATGTCCGTTCAACACGTGTTCTGGTGGCAACTAATGAAGTAAGTTTCACTCGTCCGAAACCAGAACAACTCTGGGTAAAAAGGTAAGAATGAAGGGTGTGTCGAAAGTTTTTCCTTTCGATTATTTGTTTATCTGACCCGTGTAATTACTCCCCTGGTAAGCACCCCAGTGTGGCGGATGATTGACCCGGTATTCTGTCTTTAGGCGGTGTACCTGCATGCCATGGAACGTGTAGGTATGTCGTGCATTAGTCCCATGACAAAAAATAATATCCAAAAAACCGTCCCCATCCAGATCACCCACCCAGGGGGTGGAGGCGAAATTATTGCCTGGATAAGATTCCCCGATTTGCACTTCCTCTCCGCTCTTGAAATTGATCATAATCAGGGTGGTGTAAAAAAACTTCCGGTAAATCGCATCGATCTCCTGGTAGTTAATGCTCATGATGACTTCATCGAGGCCATCGTTATTCACGTCGACGGCGACCGGAGATGCAATCATATAATAACCCAGGGAATCTGTAAACAACACCTTGCCGGTGCTTCCATCGATCATTTTTTGCAGGCTCCAATCCAATTTGGGCCACGTTCCCTGACCATAAGTGATGAATACGTCAGGTATGTCGTCGCCATTAAAATAGCCGATGCAGGGCGACGTGTAAGAAGTCGTATTGGGAAGTGGAAGCTCCCACAATCCGGATCTGGTCTTGCCATCGATGGCCAACAGCCGCCCCGCGGCAGCGTTGACCAAAACATCATTGATGCCATCCTGGTTTAAATCGGCACACGATGCCGGTCCGATGTATCCGGTGCCCGGACTGGTGTGCAGCCGCATAACCCGACCCAGGTCTCCGGATAGGACATGTGACAGACTGTCGATGTAGAGGTTTCCACCAATGGTTTCTCCGCCGGTTCCGAAAATGACCTCCTGATCCGGTGGGTCATGGAGCAAAACGGCCGACATATAGATCTCTTTTTGATCAGGCATCGGAGCCAGCGTAAGCAGGTTGCCGGTACGTGAACTGATGGTGACCAGGTAACCGGGCGCCCGATGAGGATCATAAGGCTCCACCAATACATCGCCACCATTTGCAACCAGCAGGTCCGGCAGCCCATCCTGATCCTGGTCAGGAATCCACTGGGGATTGTAAAAATTGAACCATCGATGACTGGTGAAAAGACTCCCGTCATTCACTTCCATGAACCGCCACAGTAATTGGCCGGTCTTCCCATCGATGGCCATCAGTTCGGCGGAACGGCCGCCAATGAACACCTCATTGATTTGATCACCATTGACATCTAAAAAAATCGCCGATCCGAAGATTTGATCCCGGGCTCGCACATGCCATAACACCTGACCATCACGCCCGTCCAGCGCGATCACAGCGGAATCACACGTCTTAAACTCATCGCGTCCTGCACCTAAAACTATATCCAGAATCCCGTCTCCATTGAGATCAGTGACACGAGGTGAAGAGAATGTACCAACCGTTGGCAGACCCGTGGTCCAGCCATTTTGTGCCACGATGGTCTCCAAGTGCATATTCGCCAGCAAAGACAACAAGGCAATCTTCACCGTTGAAGCGAGCAAAAACTGCTTCCTCCTGCTATTCCTATTCCGGAGATCTGGTCGACAACCCATGTCAAATCTTCGTATTTTCGTAGTCAAAGAAAGATAGTATGCGACAGCTCCAATCCAGGCCAAAGCATGCTGTAGTGGTAAAACAATGGGTTGAACGGGAAATAGATACCACGGAAGACACAAACGTCATTTTCGTGATCCCTTTGCAATGGCTTCTTTATCTTCCCGCAAACGATAGGTAAATCCTTACGAAATGTCCAAACCACACCACATACTTAATGGAGATGCATTAAAC
>JAGQXC010000405.1 GCA_020436785.1 Saprospiraceae bacterium
AACCAGGACCCGTTGAATTTCCCGATACGTCTGAATAATAAGTTAGCGCATCTGACTGCACTGACCAGTGGGAATGATTTCCCTCCTACCGATCAGGCCATTGCGGTGAAAGACGAGATTATCGGTGAAATCGACGCTTACCTGAGTGCTTTTAAAGCGGTGACAACGACAGATTTGAAAATGCTGAATCAAATGATCCGGGATCGGGCTATTGATCCAATCATGTTGAAAAAAAGGGAGTAACCGAATCTTACATACATCAAGAGGCATTCATGTCGGAATCGAGATCCATCCGCAAGATCATTCACATCGACATGGATGCCTTTTTTGCGTCGGTGGAACAGCTGGATAACCCGGAGTTGCGCGGCAAACCGATTGCGGTTGGAGGATCTCGGCAGCGAGGCGTCGTTGCAGCAGCCTCCTACGAAGCCAGGGTTTTTGGCGTGCGTTCTGCCATGCCGTCCCGCATAGCTTATGAGAAATGCCCGCATCTGATCTTTGTGAAACCGCGGTTTTCCAGGTACAAAGAGGTTTCCCAGCAGATACGGGAAATATTTCTTACCTATACCGACCTCATGGAGCCCCTGTCGTTGGATGAGGCCTTTCTTGATGTTACCCATAACAAAATGGGGATCGATTCTGCATCGAAAATTGCGAAGGAAATTAAACGAAAGATCCGCGATAAAACCGGATTGACTGCTTCAGCCGGAATTGCTACGAACAAATTTCTGGCAAAAATGGCTTCGGACATCCACAAACCAGATGGGTGCACGCTAATCCTTCCTGAAAACGAAGATGCCTTCATTGCAGATCTTCCCATTGAAAAATTCTTCGGGATCGGGAAGGCAACAGCGGCAAAAATGCGCGGATTGGGCATCCACCGAGGTGCGGATCTGCGTAATTACGACCGTCTGGATCTTGTCCGCCGTTTTGGCAAAATGGGTAACTATTATTTTGATATCGTGCGCGGTCTGGATGAACGACCGGTGATTCCCAACCGTGAACGGAAATCCATATCCGCGGAGACTACGCTGGACAATGACCTGGAAGCCATCGAAGATTGCCTGCCAATCGTAGAACAATTGAGTCAACGCGTAAGCGAGACAGCTCAACGCATCGAGGTGAAAGGCAGAACCGTCAGCCTGAAAATCCGCTTCTCGGATTTTACAACCTTACAAAAACAAAAATCCTATCCGGAAGCTACCAACGATGGTCAACTACTGAAGCAGACCTCGCTGGAACTGCTGGAGTATTTTCGAGAACAATATCGTCCTGTTCGCCTGCTGGGGGTAGGATTACATAATTTTGACCATCTGAGGGAACATCAAATGGAATTGTTGTTCGATTGATCCTTCCCCTTTCGAAAACGACCCGGACAATCAGCCCAGCTGAACACGCAAAAATTCAAAGGCTTCAAAAAGATTGGCTTTGGCATCCGCCGTCATCGGCTCTCCAAGATCCCAACGATAACCCGTTATGGCCAACAACCAGGCTTCCGGAGTATGGTCAAACAATTGTTCAGCCAAATGCATTAGCCCGGCCGGAGAGAGTGTATGTGTCGTCCAGGTTGCATCTTCGAGGGGGAAAACCGGTTCCAACTGATAGCCTCCTTTGATCTGATCTACATGAGAATCGACAAAAATGATCTTGTCGAATCCGGTAATCAGAGAAGCATCCTCAATCTGCAGCTGGTAGACCTCTCGGTATTCCAGTGGCAGCCCGAGCGCATCGATCAATTCAAGAAATTTCCATCCCACCCCGTCATCCTGACGTGCACTATTGCCAATCCCGATAACCAGGATCCGCTCACGATCGGGTTCGAGTTTGAATAATATTTCCTCTACGGTCTTGTAACTCAACATAAAGCGGCATTTTTCCCAAGGCATGTGTTGCACAACTCAAACAAGGATCATAGGCCCGAATGGCAATTTCTACCTGGTTTAGCATTTGTTCGGTTATCTCAAATCGGTTATCCAGTACGTTTTCAGCGACCCACTTTACTGCCCGGTTCATCGGTTCATTATTATGAGTCGTCGAGACAATCAGATTGCAACGGGTGATCATTCCTTTATCGTCCACCTCATAATGGTGGATAAGGGTTCCCCTTGGCGCTTCGATGACGCCGATCCCAGCCTGCCGCTGGATGCCTTCCCGACGCAAATCATCTCCCAATATTGCATCATCCAGCAGTAAATCCCGGATGACTTCGGCACAGTGTAACATTTCAATCAATCTGGCCCAATGGGTATGCATCGTCATGTTATTGGGCTTACCGTCCGTATATTCCTGAAACAATTTACGTTCAGTATCCGCAAGTGGTGTGGTGATAAATTTACTGACATTCATCCTGGCTAACGGACCTACCCGATTCCACCCGTTTTCCCTGCCCAGAGCCTTGAGATATGGAAATTTCAAATAACTCCAGGGTTTAACTTCCTCGGCAAAGTGATTCACATAGTCGGTGGCCGGGATGTGTAAGGTTTCTTTTCCCTGGGCATCGATGGCGCGTAGGGGGCCATCGTACAATTCCATTGCACCGTTGGCGTTCACCATACCCAGGTGACCGGAGGGATAGTTGGCAAAATAATCCAGCCAGGAAGCATTGGTTTCATGGTATCCCTTGATAAATTCCAGGACTTCCCCCAACCAGGAAATGATGGTATTGATGGATGGTACACCTTTTCCCAACAAAAACGCATCACGCTCTTCACTTTTTAGCGTTTTATGTGCGCCTCCGGGAAGAGCCATAATACCGTGAATTCGCTTACCAGCCAACGCTTTGATGATTTCCTGACCAAACTGTCGCATTTGGATCCCTTTGCGTGCCAATTCTTTATTGGCAATGGCCACTTCAACCACGTTGCGTTTGCTGGCTTCTGCATCCAATCCAAACAAGAGATCCGGGGAAGCCAGGTAAAAGAAATGCAATGCATGTGATTGCAATATTTGACCATAATGAAGTAGACGCCGAAGTTTGGTCGCAGTGGGTGTCAGGTCCTTCGGATCAAGACCGGCGATCTGGTCAATCGCTTTGGCAGCTGCCAAATGGTGACTGACCGGGCAGATCCCACAAAGACGCTGAACCAGAACCGGGGCTTCCCAGTAAGGTCTCCCCTGGACAAACCGTTCGAAACCACGAAATTCTACAATGTGAAAAAAGGCATCCTCAACCCGATGCTGATCGTCCAATAAAATAGTCACTTTTCCGTGCCCTTCAACCCGGGTGACCGGATCGATGATGATTTTCTGTCCCATGGTCAATCGTATTTAAATTCAGGATAGATGACGTCATACTTTGTCCCGAACAAAATGTTCTGGACAACTTTCCAAATGTGCTGCGCCGATGGAGGGCATCCGGGGATGTGATAATCAATTTTTACCACTTCATGGCAGGGGTAAACCCGGTCCAGAATTTTCGGGATGTCCTCATGGTTGGGTATAATTTGATGGGCATTTTCGGTTACCGGAGAGTGAAGGTAGGCCTCTTGGAGGCATGCTTCCAGGGAGATGGTATTACGCATGGCCGGAAGCCCACCCCAAATGGCACATTCACCAACGGAAACCAGTATGTCGCAATTTTCACGGAAGTATTCCAAATTTTCAATGTTTTCAGAATTGCAACAACCACCTTCGATCAGCCCGATGTCTACCCGCCGGCTAAATCGTTTAATATCGGTCAACGGGGACTTGTCAAAGGAAACCAATTCAATCAGGTCCAACAATCCCAGATCGATATCCAGCATGGACATGTGGCAACCGAAACAACCGGCCAGTGAAGCCGTTGCCACGACTTTTTTTTGTAACGGTAAGGCAGAAGTGTCAATAGGTTGATCGAGAGGGATCGTTTCCTTGCTTTCCAGTTTGTCGTATTTCCGGTCCCCAAATGGCCGGGATTCACTTTTTCCCCGGAGCAGGATGGCTCCGACCGGACAGAGATGCATGGCACGGGTCAACTCCTGATCACTCATTTCAGCTTCAAGGTCGTAATCAACATTAACTTCAGTACGGCTGCCCCGCCGATGAGATGAAAATACCTTCTCCCCCTGGTCGGTAACAAACTCTTCGATGCAACGTTTGCACAGGATGCACCGATTGTGGTCGATCACCAGGCGTTGGGGTTGAAAATCCACGATCCTCTCCACGAAGGTGTGTGGAAAGCGGGAATAAGTTATACCTGATTCATAGGCGAGGTGCTGCAGATCACAATCTCCACTCTTCTCACAAGCCGGACAAAAATGATTGCCTTCAGCAAAGATGAGTTCAAGAATCGCCTTCCTGTTTTCAATCAATTCCGGAGTATTAACCTGTACCCGCAGACCTTCGGAAACTTTCAGTGAGCAGGCGGCACGTGGTTGACCTCCGATAGCCACCGTACAGACCCGGCAGGTGGCTAAAGGTGGGTTGATGTGTGGATAATAACATAGTGACGGTATGACAACTCCATTGGCTGCCGCTGCGTCAACAAAATTTTTTCCTTCTTCCGCCTCACAGGGCAGGTCATCAATATAAAATGTTACCGTCTTCATGATTTAACGTAATTCGTTAATGATTCGGTCATACGCCGATGTGGCCAGATCGAGGTCAAATGGGGCATTTTTGGTACGGGTGTGCTGGTCCATCACTTCCGGAAAGCGCGCCGCGGCCTGGATGATGGCCTTGGGTGCGGTCTGGCCTAAGCCACAACGACTATTGTATTCCATCAATTTGGCCCATTCTTCCAGTTTGTCCAAATCCTCAGTGGAAGCCAGCCCCCGCTCCATTTTACGTAGCTGAACCGAGAGCATGTAATTTCCGGCGCGGCATGGGGTACAGACTCCACAGGATTCCTGCAAGAAAAACCGGTTGTAATTTTGCAGTATTTGCAGGAGATCGCGTTGCCGGTTAAAAACCATTACCGATCCTCCACAGCGCAAATCGTGCAAACCCAGTTTCCGGCCCACCCAACTCGCCGGCAAGAGTTCTCCGGAGGGGCCACTGAGTTGGATCGCATAAGGGTCGACGGCACCACACCGTGTAAGCAATTCACCAATGGTCGTTCCCCAGGTAATTTCGTAGACTCCGGGAAAATGGCAGTCACCGGCGATGCTCATCAATTTGGTACCGGGCGAATCAGGTGCTGCTGGGTTGACGTATGGTTCGTATCCATTCTCAAGTATCCGGGCAGCCGTACACAATGTTTCCACGTTGTTGACCACGGTAGGTTTGGCCAGATAGCCTTTTTCAGTCGGATAATACACCCGAGGCCGGGGCTCACCCCGATGGCCTTCCAGAGACTCGAGCAAGGCGGTTTCTTCCCCACAAATGTACGCGCCGGCTCCCAAGGCAATGCGGATATCAAAATCAAACCCAGGGATGCCCAGCAGATTCCGGCCTAACCATCCTTTTTCCCTGAATTGACCAATGGTTTTCTCCAGTTTGCCCAGCAGGTACTGATATTCTCCCCGGAGATAAATGATGCCCTCGCGAGAGCCAACCGCAAAAGCGGCGGTGATCATTCCTTCCAACAACAATCCGGGGTATTTCTGAAGCAGAAATCGGTCTTTGAAGGTACCCGGTTCTCCTTCATCGGCATTGCAAACGATAAATTTGGTGGCTTCAGGTTGATTCCGGCAGGATTGCCATTTCAAATGCGTGGGAAAAAATGCACCGCCCAAACCGGTCAATCCAGCCTCCATAATTTCCCGGATGACCTCCTCCGGAGTCATTTCGGGCAGTTTACCGATGGCGGTTCCGGGTTGGTATGTTTTGATCATTAATTGCTTGTCCGGATCGGTATTCGGGTAGGCATCCGAAAGCGGACGATCAGCCAGGTCATCCAGATCGGTTCCACTGCGTAACTGGTGGATCAGGTGGTGGACCTTCTCCGGGTTGAGATTGATGAACGGTCTCCAATTGATCAGGGCGGCAGGTTCAACATCGGACAAACCAATGCAGGATGCCGCTTTCAAGGTAAATGTCCCCGTCGGATCGGTGTGGTTCAACCGGGTACCGGTAGACTCCTGAAAGGCGGCCAGCACTTCCGGAAAACCGCCAAATTCAGAAAGAATGCTGTTGTTCAAATGAATGATAAACCGACCGGTGGGCTTCCTGCTGAAAAAATGATAAAAGGAAATCACGCCTTCCAGGTCTACCCAGGAACGCCCATATTGCCGGCTCAATTGGCGGATGGCCTTGTCCGAAACATAACCTTCCTGAAGCTGAATTTTCCACAGCTTGTTTAGTAAGAATTCTTCTTGAGCCATTTCCATCTATTTTGGAACACTACAAAATGGATGAAATTCCAAATGGATTTGGATGACCCTTCTCATGGGAAAAAGTGATTTGATTCACAGACAGTCAAAGATGATTCAGATCATACGGCTAACAAATCAGGGCTACCTTTTCTTGGGCACATTTTCCTGTTCTTTGAATCCGAAACTTAAAATGTTATTAAAATGGGCTCGCAAAAATTTGTCTATACGTTTGGTGACCGCACCGCAGAAGGAGATAAGTCAATGCGTATTCTTCTGGGTGGAAAAGGAGCTAACCTCGCAGAAATGAACCGCATTGGATTGCCGGTTCCTCCGGGATTCACCATCTCAACGGAAGCATGTAACGCTTATTACAAAGACGGCAAAAGACCAACCCTTGAACTGCTCAAGGAGCAAGTCATGGATGGCATTGCAACCGTCGAAAGCATCACGGGAAAAACCTTCGGAAGTAATAAAAAACCACTCTTGTTATCCGTTCGTTCCGGTGCACGGTCATCCATGCCCGGCATGATGGATACAGTACTTAATCTGGGACTGAATGACACCATCGTCGAATCCTGGGCTAAGCTAACCGGCAATGACCGGCTTGCCTGGGACTCTTATCGCCGTTTTTGTCAAATGTATGGTTCGGTGGTCCTGGGGCTTAAACCGATCTTCCAGGACGAAGTAGATCCGTTCGAACAAATCATCGATGAGATCAAGGAAAAAAGAGGTGTCAAACTGGACAATGAACTTAGCATCGATGACCTTAAAGAATTGGTAGTAAGTTTCAAAAAACGCATAACAGAACGCACTGGAAAACACATTCCTGATGATCCTTACGATCAACTGTGGGGAGGCATCATCGCCGTATTTGACAGTTGGATGGGAAAACGGGCCATCCAGTACCGCAAGATCAATGACATTCCCAACGATTGGGGAACGGCAGTCAATGTTCAGGCTATGGTATTTGGCAACACTTCCGTCAACTCAGCTACCGGAGTCGCATTCACCCGTGATCCGGCTACCGGAGAAAATGCCTTTGTCGGAGAATATCTGATTAATGCACAAGGGGAAGATGTAGTGGCCGGTATCCGCACACCCCAGCAAATATCATTACAAGGTTCACAACGTTGGGCTAAATTGGCCAACATCACCGAAGCGGAACGCAAAACTACGTATCCGAGCCTCGAAGAAGCGATGCCGGAAGTCTATAAGGAACTGGATGAGATCCGGACGATCCTGGAAAATCATTACACCGATATGCAGGATCTTGAATTTACCATCGAAGAAAATAAACTCTGGATTCTGCAGACCCGCGATGGGAAGCGGACCGGAGAGGCAATGGTACGGATTGCGCATGATCTTCAGGTAGAAGGGTTGATCTCACCGGCTACGGCCATCAACCGTATTGAACCGGACAAACTCAATGAATTGTTGCACCCCGTCTTTAATAAAAAAGACATTGCCAAGGCCAAAATGATCTCCCAGGGATTGCCTGCTTCCCCGGGAGCCGCTACAGGTCAAATTGTTTTCTTCGCTGAAGATGCCGAAGAATGGGCAGCGGCCGGCAAACCGGTAATTCTGGTCCGGATGGAAACTTCTCCGGAAGACATTTCGGGGATGCACTCGGCCAAAGGGATATTAACCGCCCGCGGAGGGATGACTTCGCACGCTGCCGTTGTCGCCCGCGGAATGGGTAAATGCGCCATTACCGGCGCCGGAACTCTGGTCATCGATTATACCAACCGCTTGTTCCGGGTCGGTAACGTGGTCTATAAAGAAGGCGACTGGATCTCCCTGAACGGATATACCGGTTACATCTATGAAGGCAAAGTGGCTACCAAGGATCCGGAAATCAGTGCAAACTTGCAACAATTGATGGAAATTGCCGATGGTCACTCGCGCATGCGGGTATTAGCCAATGCGGATACGCCGGATGATGCCCAAACAGCCCGTGATTTTGGCGCAAAAGGTATCGGATTGTGCCGGACAGAACACATGTTCTTTAAGCCGGAGAGAATCCGTATCGTCCGGGAAATGGTTCTGGCCAAAGACGAAACCGGACGTCGGGTTGCCCTGGATAAATTGTTACCTATTCAGATGCAGGACTTTGAGGAAATCCTGTCGGTAATGCACGATCTGCCGGTCACCATCCGGCTGTTGGATCCCCCATTGCATGAATTCCTGCCGGAAGATGAAGCTGCAGAACGTTTGATCGCTGAAGACCTGGGCATCACCTTTGAAGAAGTGCAGGACCGCGTGAACACCCTGCATGAAACCAATCCGATGTTGGGACACCGTGGTTGCCGTCTGGCAAATACCTATCCGGAAATCACCCAAATGCAGGTACATGCCATCCTTGAAGCCAGCATCCACCTCAAAAAACGAGGTATTCATGTCTATCCGGAGATCATGATCCCTCTGACGAGTATTGGCAATGAGCTGAAAATGCAAATTCAGGTCATCCGTGATACCGCTCAGGAGATTTTTGAGAAATACCACGATAGCGTCGAGTACAAAGTGGGTACCATGATTGAAATTCCACGGGCTGTCATTATTGCCGATCAGATCGCACCGATGGTCGATTTCTTCTCCTTCGGAACGAATGACTTAACCCAAATGACCTTTGGATTCTCCCGGGATGACATTGGAAAATTCCTGCCGATCTACCTGGAAAAAGGAATCCTGAAAAAAGACCCGTTCCAGTCCATCGACCAGGATGGTGTCGGCCAGTTGGTCAGCGTGGGTACGGCGAATGGCAAGCGTGTCAACGATCACCTCAAAGTTGGTGTGTGCGGTGAACACGGAGGGGATCCCGATTCGATCCGGTTCTTCCACCGCAGTGGTCTGGACTATGTGAGCTGTTCTCCATTCCGGATTCCAATCGCTCGCTTTGTCGCCGCCCAGGCCGCAATCAATGAGAAAATGTCAGAAGAGGCTCTGAAAATAAAAGCTGCTGAATTGGCTTAGTTGCAGAACTTCAATAACTGAAAACTCAAAACATAAGCCGGTTGATTTCGTTCAGCCGGCTTTTTTATTGTGCCTGAGTAATCAGGTGCTGCAACTCTTCCAACTGTTTTTGTTTTTTGGTGAGTTTCTTGCGTTCTCCGGTGAGTGGACCGCCTTTCATTTCATTAAGCTGCAACGATATTTTGTACATCAAATCTTCCAGCGCTTCCAACAGGATCTGTCTGTAATTGCTATCTACCGTGATCATCTTTCTGAAATTTAAGCTCTATCCAAGTTAAACAAATTCCACTTTAACCCCTACCCCTTAAAAACAAATTGGATTCCGACCTACGAGGATCACTTGACTACGTATTAAGAAAAAATGGCATAATTTCTGATGCTATTACCTTGCCATGAATATTGAAGAGATCAACAAGCGGCACTTGTTCAAAACAGACCAATTGTACCGGATTGGATTTGGTCTGTACAGCCGGCTTTTGGATTACCGGAATGGGGTCATTTACCTCGAAGTGCTTTTTGATAAACGCTGGAAATCTGATTACAACGGCACCGCCTATGAACTGGCACGCTGTTGGCGAGACAACAACTCCGAGCTTGGCAAGGCCATAGGCTGTAAAGTATTCATTATTGATGCCCGGAAATTTCCCTACAAAAAAGACTTGTTCCGCAACAAGATCAGGCCTGAATACGATGCCCGTAAAGGATTGCTGTTTAAAGAAAACTTATTGAACTGATCCATACCTTACTTTCCGGATCTGATCTGATCCAGGAAAACCCCATCATTTACCGCCGCCTGCGTATCTTTAGTGACTGAATTCAATGTATGGGGTTCAAAGTTTTTGGCACACTACTACTGTTTTTAAGTCTGATCAAAGTCTCCGGGCAATCAACGGCGGATACAACCTGGGCGGAATTGTCGTGGTCGACCTACGACATGCATCCGGGTGTACAAATAAGAACCATCCAAACCGACGTCCGGTACCACAGCCGGCAAAGCATTCAACTGCTGATCCTCGACCCGGCAAAGGTGGCATTTGATCTGGGAAGCAGTGACTCTGTATTGGTCACTACCAGTGAATTTGCAAAGAGGCAAGAGACCATCGCTGCCATTAATGGTGGCTTCTTCGATACTAAAAAAGGGGGTGCTGTAGCTTTCATTCAGGATAATTACCGGGTAATTAACGACTTGCCCAGCCACGAAAAATACATCGACGAAGCCGGCATTCTGATTGATACCGCTGGATACCTCACCATTGCCGGCAAGCCATGCATGGGATGGTTCAGCCAGTCGAGTTATCCGGATGTACTGACCAGTGGTCCCTACATCGTTTCCAACCGCGACATGATTGACGAGCGGCATGATCCGTTCCATGACAACCGCCATCCCCGATCAGCAATCGGTCGCACTTTGGACGAGAAAATCCTGCTGGCAGTCGTCGATGGCAGGAGTGCAGAAGCTCAGGGCATGACCATTCCGGAATTATCGAACCTGTTGTTGGAGCTGGGGTGCTATCAGGCACTAAACCTCGATGGAGGTGGCTCGTCGACGCTGTGGATAAAAGGGATGGGTGTCATCAATCATCCGAGTGATAATCGCCAATTTGATGCTGGTGGCGAACGTCCGGTTGCGAATTGTTTATTAATCTTAAGCCGATAACATCGTGAGTATAACCATTCTAATCATCATCGTAACGGTATTGGTCTCCTACCTGGCCTTTAGTAATCCGAAAACTTTTGAACAGCTCAAGCATTATCCTTACCAAATCCAAAGGGACGGGTCCTATTACCGGATTCTGACCGGCGGATTGTTGCATGGGGACTGGATGCACCTGGGCATCAATATGTATGTATTCTACCTATTTGGCAGTTATGTCGAACAGGTGTACACCGCCGAGTTTGGAACAGGGAAAGGCCGCCTGTTGTATTTCCTGTTGTATTTTGTAAGTTTAATCGTTGCCAATTTCGTTACATTTCTTCGGCATCGTCAAAATCCCACCTTTGCATCGGTCGGGGCTTCCGGCGCGGTATCCGGAGTCGTCTTTTCATTCATTGTTTTTAATCCGTGGAGCATGCTGCTACTCTTTTTCATCATTCCAATTCCAGCCATCGTTTTTGCGGTTCTTTATCTTTTTTATTCCTTCTATGCCAGTCGTCGAGGATTGCAGCCCTATTGGGATCACGAAGGACATTTATACGGCTCCCTGGCCGGTCTCCTTTTTACGTTATTACTAAACTTTGATTTCTTGACTTCATTTGTGCAGAAGCTGATGCACCCCAGTTTTAATTTTTAATCAAAATATCCGGTTCCATGCCTGTCCGTCTGACTCCTTCTCTTCCATTTAGAATCCTGGTGATTGCCCTAGGCAGTGGATTATCATCATGCTCGCAGGCAACAAGTGATTCTTCCCATCAACCGAAGGGACCTGACTACCACCTGGTATGGCAGGATGAATTTGACGGGGACCAGCTGGATACAAGCAAATGGTTGTATCAGTATGGAGCAAGTGGCTGGGGAAACAATGAATGGCAAGACTATACCGATCGTGGCACGGTACGCGTAGAAGATGGAATGTTGGCCATTCGGGCCATAAAAACCGGTCCCGGTCAAAAAACCGGGGATTACCAATCTGCCCGGCTCAACAGCAAGCAGCATTTCACGTATGGTCGCATGGAAATACGTGCAAAACTCCCGGACTACCGTGGCAAAGGCATCTGGCCAGCCATCTGGATGCTTGGGGATAACATCCGGTCTGCGGGGTGGCCTGAATGCGGCGAGTTGGACATCATGGAAAATGTCAGTTATGACCCGGGCAAGATCCATGTGTCGATCCATAGCAAGGCCAATAATCACGTCGACGGTACGCAGATTACATCCGGTCCGGTAGATGTTCCTGATGCCGAACAGGTTTTTCACAATTACGGTCTGACCTGGGAAAAAGATCGCATCCAGTTTTATCTGGATCAACCCGATCAAGTACTACTTACTTTTATGCAACCGAAGCCGGCTACAGCGGACAATTGGCCTTTTGATCACCCATTTTACATCATACTAAACATTGCCGTCGGTGGCAACTGGGGCGGTCAGCAGGGTGTGGATGATGCCATATTCCCTGCTACCATGCTGATCGATTACGTTCGTGTCTTCCAACAGGAATAACGCACCAAAGCGCCCTCCGTCGGGATGGCTGCCGGAGCTCCCTAACTGATCGGCTATGCGTTGCGATTCAGACAATTAAGATCGTCAAAAGCCTGTTTCAAACGGTTTTTGAAGAATGACTCTCCAGCCCGCAGCCATACTCTTGGATCATAATGTTTTTTATTGGGCTTATCAACACCCTCGGGATTTCCCAACTGCCCTTGCAAATAGGCCTCATTTTGGACGTAATAATGACGAACACCGTCCCAGAATGCCCATTGGAGGTCGGTGTCGATGTTCATTTTAATCGCACCATAAGACAGGGCTTCACGGATTTCTGCCTGCGACGATCCGGACCCTCCGTGGAATACAAAATTCACGGGCTTGGGGCCGGTTTGGTATTTCTTTGCGATATAGTCCTGGGAATTCTTTAGAATAACCGGTTTCAATTCGACATTACCGGGCTTGTAAACACCATGCACATTACCAAAAGCGGCGGCTATGGTAAATCGCTCGCTGATGGCTTTAAGGTGCTCGTAGGCATAGGCGACCTCTTCCGGTTGTGTATAGAGGCGGGAATTGTCAACATCCGTGTTATCCACCCCATCCTCTTCACCCCCGGTGACGCCAAGTTCAATCTCGAGGGTCATGCCAATCGGAGCCATTCGCTTAAAAAATTCCGAACTGGTCTCAATATTTTCCTCTATCGGTTCTTCAGACAAGTCCAGCATGTGTGAACTGTAGAGCGGTTGGCCAAACTTCTTAAAATGTTCCTCTCCGGCGGTAACCAGGCCGTCGATCCAGGGCAACAGTTTCTTGGCGCAGTGATCGGTATGGAGAATTACAGGAACACCATAGGCTTCTGCAAGCAAGTGCACATGCTGAGCTCCTGAGATACCGCCAATAATGGCAGCCTTTTGATCGGTATTAGCCAAACCTTTACCGGCAAAAAAAGAAGCTCCACCGTTTGAGAATTGGATGATCACCGGAGAATTTACCTCACGTGCGGTTTCCAGTACGGCATTGACGGTATTGGTTCCGGTTACATTTACGGCAGGCAGTGCATACTGATGGGCCTTGGCGTCGGCAAAAACTTCGGACACCTCATCGCCGAATAGTACACCAGACCTGAATTTTCCTTTAGACATATTGCTGAGATTAATCGATTTCTAACTATAATTTTCCTAGCTCGGTCAGGTACCGCTCTGCATCCAGCGCGGCCATACAACCGGTTCCGGCAGCGGTCACCGCCTGCCGGTAGTTTTTATCCTGGGCATCACCGGAAGCAAACACCCCGGGAATGTTGGTTTTGGTGGATTTACCTTTGGTAATCAGGTACTTGGTTTCATCCATGTCGAGCCAGCCTTCAAAGATCTCGGTATTCGGTTTATGTCCGATGGCTACAAAAAAACCCTTTACCGGCAATTCCTTCTCAATGTTGGTGAGGTTGTTATAGACCACTACGGAGTTAACGACCTCATCGACACCTTTGATCTCTTTTACCTCGGTATTCCAATGCACTTCAATCTTGGGATTGTTCAGGACCCGTTCCTGCATGATCTTGGAAGCCCGCATTTCATCCCGGCGCACCAATAAGTGTACTTTTGGGCACAATTTGGATAAATAAGAAGCTTCTTCGGCAGCGGTGTCTCCACCTCCGACCACTGCTACTTCCATGTTTCGGAAGAAAAAACCATCACAAACGGCACATGCTGATACACCTTTGTTCATGTAGTGCTGTTCCGAGGCAATACCCAACCATTTGGCACTGGCTCCGGTCGAAATGATTACACTTTCCGCATGGATCTCATGGCCACTATCGGTCCAGGCTTTATGGACGGGACCCGTCAGGTCAACTTTAGAAATGAGTTCATAACGGACATCCGTCCCAAACCGCTCTGCTTGCTTCCTGAGGTCTTCCATCATATCCGGTCCCAGCACCCCATCGGGATACCCGGGATAATTTTCTACATCGGTCGTGATAGTCAACTGTCCTCCGGGTTGCATTCCGGTATACAATACCGGGCTCATATTGGCTCTGGCGGCATAAATCGCCGCTGTATATCCGGCAGGTCCGGAGCCAATGATCAGACAGAGCATTTTTTCGGGAGTGGCACTCATATTGTAAATTTAAAGGGTCACAAAATAAATCAAAATGAAACTTTATTCCTATTAAAGCGAATTGAATCTATTGGTCGATGATTCATCCCATTTGATCCGATTGGCTTGGCATGATGGGGATACATCGTTTAGATTGAGTTCCTATGGTAACATTATTCTGGATATTGTGTTTTGTGACCTTATTCACATGGCGGGTCACCCCCCCTTACCGGTCGGTGCACCGGCATGGTCGAAACGCCTTCTTTATTGCCTTCATCCTGTGGCTGGTGGGTCTGATATCCCAAAGCATTGAATCCCCGGAGCTGGCCCATCCGGGTCGATCGATCGTGCTCCTCATGCTTCTGGGTTTGGGAGCCCAGCTCTTTTATCTGTGGCGGAATCTGAAATACACCAAGTGGTTGGTCCCGGGTGGCATGCTGTTGATGGCCTGGCTCCTGCAACCGCGTGGCCTGCCCCACCTGGATCCCCGGGGAGAACTGCTTGTAGAGATAACAGGTCAAGAGGGATTTCAAGAATTAAAAGATAAACTTGGATTCAATCTGGCTTCTATCAGGCCCGCTTTCCAGCTGAAAGATGCTGAGAGTGAACTCAGCCATTATTACAAAGTAAATTTGCGTTTCCTTCCCGGACAAACCGTACAAAGCCTTTCCAGGCGTCTGAACAACTCGTCATCCATTGCCTGGGTGGATCAAAATGAATATTATTCTTTTTTCAAACCACAAGCCGGACATTCTGAAATCATACCTAAAGCGAACTGGTCAAACGACCCCCTACTGCCGCGTCAATGGCATCTTGATCAACAACAAATCGGATCATTACAAGCTTCTCTGGCAGGTACCAAACCCGCACGACCGGCGAGGCTCTTTATCCTGGATACCGGCGTCGACAGCAAACATGAAGATCTGAAAGCACATTATACCTCCTGGCGCCAGTCTGATGAACAGGACGACCAGGGTCACGGTACCCACTGTGCCGGAACTGCAGCTGCGGTCACCAACAATGGCTTGGGAGGTGCATCCCTGGATCCTGGACCTGAATTTTTCACCGTCACCAGTATCAAAGTGCTCAACTTTTACGGAGGGGGTACACAGCAGACCATTGTCCAGGGTATGATTGATGCTGCGGACCAGGGAGCAAGTGTTGTATCGATGTCCCTGGGTGGACGCAGTTCCGATGAAAAACAAAAGCTCTATGCACAAGCCGTCCAGTACGTCAACCAGAAAGGAGGAATTGTCGTTGTGGCAGCAGGCAATGATGGAGGTCCGGCCACCAAAGTAACGCCTGCCAACGTGCCTGGCGTAATTACAGTTACTGCCATTCAATCGGACCTGACCAAGCCGCCATTTGCCAATACCCTGGAAAACATCACCTACGGACTGGCTGCACCCGGCGTAGATGTCCTGGCGCCAATACCCCATAATAAATATGCAACATACAGTGGGACCTCAATGGCAACTCCCCAGGTAGCGGGCGTAATTGCCTTAATGAAAAGCCTGGATTCCGGATTGACGACGGACGAAGCTTTCCATTTACTGCAGGAAACCGGGTTGGCTGTCGTCCAGACGGGTCAAAATGGGACGGTGATCCAACCCAACAAAGCCATTGACCGATTGATCAGGACAAATGGCGCAACGCAGTGACTTCCGGGCCTTGCGATTGCATGATCTGCTGGACAGCATCCAATAGAGCTTCGGACTCCAGATCCTCCAGGATGAACCGGGCCTGCAAGTAATACGGTTCACGTTCCGCCAACGTCTGTTTAATGTATTCTTCAATTTCATCGGGCTGTTTCCCCGACAACAACGGACGATGATCAATGCCCGGAAGGACATATTTCAAGATGGCCTGGGCATCACGTCTAAGGTAGATGGTTTGTGCCCGGGCATTCATCAAAGCCATGTTATTCCAATAACAGGGGGCTCCCCCACCGGCCGAAATCAGATCGTATTCAAGCTCATCCAGCAGTTGAACCAAACATTCGTGTTCCAATTTCCGGAATGCATCGTGTCCATCTTCCACAAAGATGGCGGAAATGGACTTCCCGGCGTGGGCTTCTATGACATCATCGAGATCGATCCACTTTAAACCCAGCCGGGCACCCAGCCGCTTGCACACATAGCTTTTGCCACTTCCCATATAACCGATTAAGATAAACGGTTGCTTATTTTCATTCGTTTCCGTCATGATTGCAATACCTTTGCGGTATGTTGCGCAAGTTACATATTCCCCTTTGCATTGGACTTTTGATTTGGGGATGTCATCGGAGCCAGGAACAATCTTACCAGGATCATTATTCTGGTGTTTTGGCCACCATAGGCATTCCACAAGATGCTCAGGGCAGGGTGATGCCTGATGCCATGGCAAATATCCACTTTGACCAGGATACCGTATCCATCGATACCATTGAGGAAGGAAAGCGCTTGAACCTTTCCATTGCATTCACTAATTCCGGAAATCAGCCGCTGGTGATCTCCGATGTCCGTTCGCATTGCGGTTGTACGGCCGTTGAATGGCCTCAACATGCCATACCTCCTGGTGAAAGTGACCAACTTGAAGTCGTATTCAACTCAGAAGGACAGCGATATTCTCAAAATAAAACTATTTTTGTCACGATGAATGGTATTCCCAACATCCGGGAAGTATACCTTTCTGGATACGTGAAACCAAGACAATAAAGCAACTTTATGAACCCTGTTTTATACATTTTACTACAAGCGACCTCAAGCCCCAACATTTTCGGCAGTCTTTTTCCCTTGCTGCTGATTTTTGTCGTGTTATACTTCTTCATGATCCGGCCACAGGCTAAGAAGCAAAAAGAACAAAACAAATTCCTGAACGGTTTGGAAAAGGGATCCGAGGTGGTCACCAATGCAGGAATTGTCGGTCGTATCAATAAGATCGAAGGCGATATCATTACTTTGCAAATTGACCAGAAAACCTTCATCCGCATTTTGAAGATGGCATTGTCAAAAGAAATGACCGATAGTTACATTAGCCGCAATGCTTCCAAAGAAGAAACTGGTACCGAGTGAATTTTGGCGATCTGATCGCTTTATCTTTCTCCTGTTTGTTGCCATTGCCATTTTGTGGTGGTTGGCTATCAGCCTCAACCGGACATCGGAAAAAGTAGTACTACTCCCTCTTGAATACCAGATACCGGTAGGATATCTTGGGGAACCGTCCAATCCTGCATCCATCCCCGTCCTGATTCAGGGTGAGGGATGGGAACTCATCCGCAATGTACATCATATACTTCCTGGAACTTTAAAAGTTAACTTACGGGCGGCGGATAATCAATTTCTTTCCAAGGCGGATCTGGCTTTTATGCTGAATAATCAATTTAATCCCGGATCCTCGGGAATACATTTTGACATTCAGGACGAAGGGATACGCGTCTTTCTGATACCCGCTTCGACAAAGAAGGTTCCTTTACATATTCCTGGACATCTCCGTCCTCCTGCTGCCAGCCAAATAGCCGGTCCGATCGATGTTGAACCCGACAGCATTTTTATCACCGGTCCATCTACGGTTTTGGATACCATATCCCAATGGCCGATCCGGTTGGAGCGCCAGATCACTCAACCGGGACCATTTATCCTTACCGGCACTCCGGCATTGTCTAATGAACCGAACGTATCGGTCCAGTCGGCAGAAGTAACCATTCGTGGCCGAACCGATGTTTTCACTGAAAAAAAATTAAGATTTTCCATTAAACCTTACCTGGTCGATTCTACGCATGAGGTGATCATTCAGCCGGAAGAAATCGATGTCTGGTGCAAGGTAGCCGCCTATTATTATGGGGATTTATCGGCCAAGCAATTACGAATTGAACTGATTCCGGAACCCAACTCAGCGCGGGTGGGTCTCCAGATCCGGTCGGCAAGTGAGGCCTGCAAAGTACTTTATTATTACCCAAAATATGTCTACCGGTATTTCCTTGACGACCGGACCTGAGGATATTATTCGAAGTCGGTGTATAACAAGTATTTTTTCCGGATTTGTTTGAATCCAGCAATTCCATCCTGCCAGCTTTGGTGTATAGCTTCTGCTGTCATTCCGGATTCGATTTGAAGCCTGAGCTGGTCAGTACCGGCCAACCGGTCAAAAGACCGCTCAATAAAAAAGTCGTGATCTTTTAACTGATGGTAGGCATCGACGAGGTACGAAAGGTCCACCTTCCGCCAGCGACGGATGGTATCTTCATCCAGGGTTGTAAAATCAATTCCATGGCAAATTTCACCCTTCAATTTAGGATTCTGAGCGCCGGGTTTGGGTTCCGGTGTAAACTCAAATGATCCGGCAAAGTCCGGGTTACCAAGTACCTGGAATTGTTTATCGGTCCCTCTCCCGATACTCATGATGGTGCCTTCAAAAAGACATAGTGTAGGATATAAGAGCACGGAACGCAAATTGGGGAGATTTGGAGATGGTTTCACCGGCAGGACATATTTGGTCTGATGGTCGTATTGCTGGCATGGAATGACGGTAAGTTCACATTGCTCGCCGTTTTCCAGCCAACCTTCTCCATTGATCATTTGGGCATATTCACCGATGGTCATACCATGCACAATGGGTACAGGATGCATGCCTACAAAAGAATGATAAGCAGTATCCAGCAAGTTTCCATCCACGTAATGACCATTGGGGTTGGGACGGTCAAGCACTATCAATGGTTTGCCACTTTCCGCAGCCGTCTCCATGACGTAATGAAGTGTGCCTACATAGGTATAAAATCGTACACCTACATCCTGGATATCGAATACCAATACATCTACGGGTTCGAAATCTTCCACCGAAGGTTTGCGCCGGTCTCCATATAAAGAAATGATCGGGATCCCGGTACGTTCATCGACGCTGTTGTCAATATGGTCTCCGGCATCCGCATTACCCCGAAAACCATGTTCGGGAGAATAAATTGCTTTCACGGCGACATCAAGCTCGAGCAAGGTATCAAGTAAATGTTTCCCCATCACCAGGGAGGACTGATTAACGACCAGACCAACTTTTTTATCCTTCAATAAGGGCAGATACATGCGCAACCGCTCCGCACCGGTGATCACCCCTTCATAATGACCGGTGAGGTATTGATCCTGGAGGCCCTCTTCCGATGCTCCGCTGGCGGTATTGCAGGAGGCATTCATATAATAAATCATTGTAATAATTGCGAGGAACCAGGAATAGCGTATCTTGATTTTCATGTCCAAAAAGTTTGCTGTCATCGATATAGAAACGACAGGTGGTTTGGTAAAACGAGACCGGATCATCGAGATCGCCATTATTTTGATGGAAGACGAACGCATTGTCGATCAATACAGTACCCTTATCAACCCGGGGCGATCCATTCCTTATAACATCACACAAATAACGGGAATCAACGACGAAATGGTGGCTGGCGCACCTTATTTTTTTGAGGTAGCCCGTGATATTGTTGAGTGGACCGATGGCCATGTTTTTGTGGCGCAAAACGTACGATTTGACTATGGCTTCATCCGCCGTGAATTTGAACAATTGGGCTATACCTATACCCGCAGGCAACTTTGTACATCCCGGTTATCGCGCAGACTACTGCCGGATCTCAAACACTATGGCCTGGATCCACTTACGCGACATTTTGGCATTGAAATCAAAAACCGGCACCGGGCCTTCGACGATGCCTATGCCACAGCCGAGTTACTGGGGAAATTGCTGCAAATGCAGGACAGCACTAAAAAGATCCATCAACTGGTCAACCAGGGAATCAAAGAATCAAAACTTCCTCCCGGAATAACCCTGGACCGGCTGCATGGCCTTCCTGAAGAATGCGGGGTCTATTACCTGCACGACGCCAGTGGAGAAACAGTCTACATCGGCAAGAGCATCAACATAAAAAAAAGACTTTTCGAACACTTCGCCGAGATCAGTAATAAAGGCACCCTCATGGAGCAATATGTGAGGGACTTCACCTTTACCATCACCGGGAGTGAGTTGATTGCTTTGATCCTGGAATCCAATGAAATCAAGCGTAATAATCCCATCATCAACCGGGCACAACGTGCCAAGCCCAAAAATTTCACCATCTCCTCCTCTCCTGATGAAAGTGGCTACCAACAAATCAAGATCCTGAAACTGCAGGAAGGGGAAGCGTCGACCTACCAGAAATATTTTACCATCCGGCAGCATGGCACTCAATTCCTCAAGAATCTGGCCGAACATTATCAGTTGTGCTATTCCAAATTGGGGCTGGAAAAAGGCACAGGGCCTTGCTTTGCCTACAACATTGGCAAATGCCTGGGTGCCTGCATCGGTGAAGAATTGCCGGAAACCTACAACGTACGTGTATCCCAGGCTTTGGAAGACCTTTTTGAGCCGCTCACCGGGCATTTTGTTCTTTTGGATCCGGGTAGAACCAGCGAGGAATACAGTTACATTTATATCCGGGAAGGCGAATTGAAAGGATACGGATGGCGGGACAAAGAATACCCGCTTGACGATGCCGGCGTTCTGACTGAAGAAATGGTTCATATAACAACCAGGCCTGAGATCCAATCGTTTTT
This sequence comes from Saprospiraceae bacterium, assembly GCA_020436785.1. Taxonomy (GTDB): domain Bacteria; phylum Bacteroidota; class Bacteroidia; order Chitinophagales; family Saprospiraceae; genus JAGQXC01. Next base: position 20,994 of record JAGQXC010000405.1, read on the forward strand.
GAGTCATTACATCGATAAAAAGAAATACACCAAGCGAATTGATCTGGAATGATCCATCGTCATCACGGGATTACCGGATGAATGGTGCCATGAGTTGCTGCAGTCGTTGTGCTTCACGCCGGGCGGCGGGAATGGCATCCTCACCTTTTCCGGCAAATAGGATCCCACGGGAAGAATTGATCAACAAGCCCCCACTTCCCGTAATGCCATTTTTCAGGACGGCTTTAAGATCTCCTCCCTGCGCTCCCACGCCAGGAACCAGCAGAAAGTGTTCAGGAACAATGGAACGGATGGTCCCAAGAAATTCCGGATGGGTTGCTCCTACCACATACATTATCTGCGAATCCGTACCCCATTTCGAGGTCGTATTGAGCACTTCTTCAAACAGTTTCAACCCGGATTTAAGCTCCTGAAATTGGAAATTTTTACTCCCTTCGTTGGATGTAACCGCAAGAATAATGACCCATTTGCCCTGGAATTCCAGAAAAGGCTTGACGGAATCGATCCCCATGTAAGGGGCAATGGTCATGGCATCAAATTCCAGTTGTTCAAAAAAGGCTTTGGCATACATGGTGGAGGTATTACCAATGTCTCCACGCTTAGCGTCTGCAATTTTCAAACAGTTGTCAGGAATATCCAGCAATGTTTCTTCCATGGCATGCCACCCTTTCGCGCCGCGGGTCTCATAGAACGCCGTGTTCAGCTTATATGCCACCGCAAGGTCTTTGGTCGCTTCGATGATGGCTTTGTTGAATACAATTTGAGGATGGGTGGTTAGTTGGAAGTATTCAGGCATTTTTGACTCGTCGGAATCAAGGCCTACGCAAAGCATGGAAGACTTTTGTCTGATTTGCTTCCACAGTCCGGCTTTATCCATATCATCAACTTATTGATCATCAACCCGTTCAGGCTAACCGGGTACCCTGGATCTGATACAGATGGGCTAGTTATTGATCGGTTCGATGCGATTGATCTTGGGTACCAATTTCCGCACACTTTCTTCGATGCCTGCTTTCAGGGTGAACATGGACATCGAGCAATTCTCACAATTTCCTAACCACTTGATCATCAATACATATTCTTCGGTCAAATCAATCACCTGAACATCTCCTCCGTCCACGGCGAGGTGAGGTCGGATATCGTCCAATGCCGATTCGACTTGTAGGAGTAATTGTACTTTTTCCTGATCAGACATCTGTTCTGGTTCCTACCTCAAAAATACGAAATAAGTTTAATTTGTGGTGATACGCACGATTTCCGTAGGTAACAAGGTATCATTGCGAACTTGTAGTTGTTTGATCGTCTCCTCTGCCAATTTTGCGAATGGCTGAGATAACAATGGATCTTTTTGTATTGCTGCCGGTTTGCCGCGATCTGACAGCTCCTGAACCGCCTGAATCAGAGGGACCTGGCCCAATAGCCTGGTTTGTGTATACCTGGCCAGTTTTTCTCCACCACCCTGACCAAAAAGGTAATATTTCTTATCCGGTAATTCCGCCGGAGTGAACCAGGCCATGTTCTCAACCACTCCGATGATTGGCACCCCTACATTGTCCAACATAAACATACTGGAGGCTTTAATCGCATCTGCAACGGCTACCTGCTGAGGAGTCGTGACGATAATGGCTCCGGTGACCGGGATGGATTGGACCAAGGTCAACTGAATGTCTCCGGTACCCGGCGGTAGGTCAACCACCAGAATATCCAAGGCCGGCCAGATGCAATCGGTAATAAATTGTTTGATGATACCGGCCAGGCGGGGTCCTCGCAATACGACCGCCTGCTCTGGCTCAACGATGAAACCCATACTCATGACCGGTATGCCATACGCTTCCAGTGGGATCAGTTTATGAGCTCCTTGGATGACTTCTACTTTCGGTTTGGATTGGGTCAGATCCAACATGGTCGGGATGGACGGCCCATACAAATCGGCATCCAAAATCCCTACCTTAAGGCCAGCCTGATGCAAAGCCAGGGCAAGATTTACCGAAATCGTAGACTTCCCTACCCCACCTTTGCCACTGGCGACCGCAATTACATTTTTCACATGGGGCAATGGAGAGCTGGCCACGCTTCCGGCAGCAGCTACCTCCATATGGATGTGCACCTGGTAATCCGGAAAGGCTTGTTCGACTTCTTTTTGAATGGTCTGGTAAAGAGTCTCTTTATAGGTAGCCTGTAACGACGGCAACACCAGGGTGCATTGAATGTATTGCCCTCGGATTCCAACATCCTTCACGCGTCCACTATTCATCAAGGTTTGGCCCGTTTCAGGATCCCGGAGTTTTCCCAGGACTTTTTGTACATCTGTGATCTCGATCATAATCCTTATGTTCTGCTATAAGAATACTAAAATCGTGAATTTGTTTTGTGCAAATCGGATTGAATTGCAACACAAAGGTCGTTATTATCCGTTTATCTGAGATCAGCGAAGTGATCAACTGTTCCCGGCGGGTGGATGGAGAAAGTTGTGCTTCCGTTGAATTATGAAGATCATATTAATATTTTTGTGACCGAATCAGGCATGTTGCTATGAAAATATACCGGGACCTGACGTCCTTACCTGCTTTTACCAATACGGTGATCACGATCGGGTCTTTTGATGGAGTTCACCGGGGGCATCAACGCCTGATCAGACAAGTCAAACGTCTGGCCAAAGGGATCAAAGGGGAAAGCGTGATCATTACCTTTCATCCGCACCCACGTAAAATCGTCTATCCCCAGGACCGGGAACTGGAAATCCTCACCTCCCTGGAAGAAAAAATTCTGTTGATTGAAAAGTTTGGCATTGACCATTTGGTGATCATCCCTTTCACGGTGGAATTCTCACAACTCCATCCCCGCGAATACATTGAAAAATTCCTGCTTGGAACGTTTAATCCCCGCTACATCGTCATTGGTTATGACCATCGTTTCGGGCTTAACCGGGAAGGTAGCATCGCCCTGCTGAAGGAATATGAGGTGGAAGGCGAACGGGAAGTTATTGAAATTGACAAACAAGCCGTTGAAGAAATTGTCGTCAGTTCTACCAAAATCCGTAATGCCATCAATCAGGGACAAATTGAACTGGCTAATCGATTGCTGAATTATCATTACCTGCTTTCCGGCATCATCGTACATGGTGAAAAGATCGGCTCTACCATCGGTTATCCTACGGCTAACATCCAACTGGTAGAGAAAGAAAAACTGATCCCCAAAGACGGCGTTTATGCCGTCCGGATCACGGTTGATGAGGCTACCTATGATGCCATGTTATATATAGGCAAAAGACCTGTCATCAAAGGCCAGGATAAACGCGTCATCGAAGTACACATATTTGATTTCAGCGAGGTGATCTATGGTCTGCCTGTTCAGGTTGAGGTGATTAAACACATTCGTGATGAAATGTCGTTTGACCGGATCGATGATTTGAAATTGCAATTGATGGAGGACGAGGTGGAGACCAGACGCTATCTGAGCAATTACCAATCACCTTATGGAGGCCGGCAACAAGACAAAGGCGCGGTGGTCATTCTGAATTACAATGGACTCAGACATCTCCAGGAGTTCCTGCCTTCGGTCGTCGCCCATACTGCCTCTCACCTGCCCATCTATATTGTCGACAACCATTCGACCGACAAATCCATCGAATGGGTTCAGCAGAAGTATCCTTACCTGCAGGTTATTAAGTTGAATAAAAATTATGGGTTTGCTGAAGGATACAATCGTGGACTGGCCCAGGTAGATGCCCAGTACTACCTGCTATTGAATAGTGATGTAGAAGTTTCCCCTTACTGGGCAACGCGTCTGCTGGAACAACTTGAATCGGTTGATCAAGCGGTTGCGATTCAACCGAAAATATTGTCCTACCGGGATAAGGAATCGTTTGAATACGCCGGCGGAGCTGGTGGCTGGATGGATGCCACGTGTTACCCTTTTTGCATGGGCCGGCTGTTGAATGAAGTGGAGAAAGATCATCACCAGTATGATGTTCCGGTGGAACTGGCCTGGGCAAGTGGTGCCGCCATGGCGATTCGTTCGGACATCTTTCACAACCTGGGCGGATTTGATGAAGATTATTTTGCCCACCATGAAGAAATTGACCTTTGCTGGCGAATCCGTCGTGCAGGTTTTAAAATCATCAGCGCACCGGGTGTCCAGGTATACCATCTGGGAGGGGGAACGTTGGGCTACCAATCGCCGCAGAAAGTTTACCTTAATTTCCGGAATAATCTGTGCACTTATTTTAAGAATAAGCCCTGGTCACAACTGGTATGGATCTTCCCGCTGAGGGTCGTGCTTGACCTGGCGGCTGCCGCACATTACCTGACCCGTAAACGATTTGATTTCGCTTACCAGGTATTGCACGCTTACGGTTCTTTTTTGATCCGGTTTCCCAAATGGATTGAAAAACGTAAACAATACAACCGGCGTATTGCCCAATACAAGCCGATCACTCCCAAAGCGGGATTTTACCGGGGTTCCATCATCTGGGACTATTATGTCCGGGGGCTGCGGGCTTTTTCTCAATTGCAATCAACGTCCTCCTCTACGCTACATGAAGAACGGGCCTGAGATTATCTATGAAGACGAAGATGTCGTCGTACTGAACAAACCTGCCGGAATGTTGAGTGTTCCCGACCGGAATGATGCGGCGTTGGTGAGTGTGCGGACCTGGGGAATGGCCAATTTTGAGACATTTCTGATCGTCCACCGGCTGGACCGTGACACCTCGGGTATCCTTATTGCCGCTAAAAATCCACCAGCCCATACGGTATTAAATGATCAGTTCGCTACGCGCCAGGTCGAGAAAACGTATGTTGCGCTGTTGTTAGGAACACCTGTAGCCGATGTATTGCATATGGAAGAACCCATCCGATTTACCGGCCAGGGCACAAAAATGATGGTTGATCCCCGGGGAAAATACGCTTCCACCCATCTGAGAATTCTGAAAAGATACCGTGGATATACCTGGGTTGAATTGCGGCCGGAGACCGGCAGAACCCATCAATTAAGGGTCCATCTCGAACATCTTGGGTATCCGATTGTAGCCGATGAAATCTACGGTGACGGAAAGGGGCTTTATTTATCTTCGATCAAACGAAAATTTCAACTGGGAAAAAATGCGGAAGAACGGCCTTTACTCCAACGGTTGGCATTGCATGCCGCTTCCCTGAAAATTCCCCATCCGGCAAGTGGCGAAATGATGCATTTTCAGGCCGAATTACCCAAAGATCTAAAGGCTTCTCTGAGCCAATTGGACAAATGGGCCAGCTGAATCACCGACACCCATCGAATATACCTCTGCGTTTATCTAAAGCCACACCCTTAGCAGCAGGATAAAATAATCAAAGTTGTACCTTTGCCACACATTTTTGAAAATGCATATTGAATGGATCGCAATAATGCCATAGGGCTGATCATCATATTATTTATCCTTCTCGGTTGGAGTTACTGGATGAGTAATCAGAATCTGAAACGTGCCGCGGAAGCCAAAAGGATTCAGGACTCGATTGCCTTGACCCTGCCACAAGAACAAACTGTTCAGGATACCACGCATCAAATACAACCAGCGATTCCCGACACCGTACGCGAAGCCCAGGATCGGGCTATGTACGGGAGCCTGGCCGACTACATGCGGGGAGAGGAGGAAGTACTCACCCTCGAGAACAATCTAGTCAAGCTGGACTTCAGTTCCAAGGGCGGATTCATCAAGAAAGCCGAGCTCAAAGAATATCAGAGGGAATACGAGGATGCGCAGAATCAGCGTCAATCCGGTCCTCTTTACTTGTTGGACAATCCAAAGAATAAATTTGGCTATTCCATTCCCTGGGGCAATTCCAGCGGAGGTAAAATTGTTACGAGTGATTTTTACTTTCAGCCAGAACGGGAAGGCAACTCGGTCATCTTCCGTTTGCCTCTTGCCACGGGTGCCTACTTTGAGCAACGGTATACGCTTCAACCCAACTCTTACGTCCTGGATTATTCTGTCCAGTTGGTTGGATTGCCGGGAAGCACCGGGGTGCAACAATTGCAACTGGACTGGGAAAACTACCTGGATAAAATTGAAATCAACGACTCCTTTGAGCGATTTTATTCTACCAACTACTACAAAGAGGTGGATGAGGATCCGAATTATTGTTCCTGCCGAACCAGCGACACCAAGTCATTTGACGAGACCCCTTTGAAATGGATTTCCAACTCCAATCAATTCTTTAATACTTCGATCATCGCCGAGACCGCATTTCCGGGGGGAGTTCTTTCCACGGAAATGCTGGATAAAACCGATGAGTCGCTGAAGCGGTTAACCAGTCAACTGACCGTACCATTAAATGGCGATCAGCCTTTTGCCATGCAGATGTACGTTGGACCCAATGAGTTCAAGCGGTTGCGGGCCATGGGTAACCAACTGGAAGACATTATTCCTTTTGGCCGCTCAGTGTTCGGTACTATAAACCGGTGGGTGTTCCGGCCGCTTTTTGGCTGGCTGCTGAAGTACATCGGAAGCGCCGGGATCGTCATCCTGATCCTCACCCTGCTGGTAAAAGCTGCGCTGTTCCCATTGACTTATCAGAGTTTGCATTCCCAGGTGAAGATGGGGGCACTGAAACCCTACATCGCTTCACTGAAAGACAAATTCAAGGACGATCAGCAACAGCAGCAGATGGAAACCATGAAGCTTTACCGTGAATTCGGGGTAAATCCCCTGGGCGGGTGCCTTCCCATGGTTCTCCAAATGCCGGTGTGGTTTGCCTTGTATCGTTTTTTCCCTGCTTCCATTGAGTTCAGACAAGAAAGCTTCCTGTGGGCACACGACCTTTCTTCCTACGATGTCTTTTTCCGGCTGCCCTTTGACTTGCCGGTTTTCGGTGGTCACATCAGCTTGTTTACCATACTATGGGCCGGTAGCACCATTGCCTATACCTATTACAACAGCAAGATGATGGACATGTCCAATGTCAATCCGGCCATGAAATACATCCAGTACCTGATGCCGTTGATGTTTACCGTTTATTTCAACAACTATGCTTCCGGGCTGACCTGTTACCTTTTGTTCAGCAACCTGCTTAACATCGGACAGACGCTGGGCGCTAAACGATTCTTGTTCGACGAGTCAAAGATTCTCGAAAAACTGGAAGCCAATAAGAAAAAACCCAAGAAGAAGTCCGGTTTCCAGGCCAGACTGGAAGAAGCATTGAAGGAGCAGCAGCGTCAGGCCGCTGCCAAGCAACAACAATCCCGCAAGAAGTAAATCTTCCATTTATGTCCTGGCAGGGAATTGTATTTGATCTTGATGGCACGCTGGTAGATACCGAACCTTTACATCGCGATGCATGGTTGGAGACACTCTCTCATTACCATCTGAATTATGATGAGGAGTGGTTTAACCAATGGATCGGTCACTCTGACCGGGGTTTGGCCCGTTGGGTTATTGAAAACGTACTCCAAGATAAGGACATCGAAGTTTTGTTAGACGGCAAACGCAAGCGATATTATCAGCTGGCCAGTGAGTTTACACCGATGTTTCGCGGCGTCGGCGAAGCGCTGCCCATCCTTGCCGGTAAATTTATCCTCGGCATCGCAACCAACAGTTCGGATGCAGACGCCGCTGCTGTATTTCAAAGTGCCCGGATTGACAGCTATTTCAAGGCCATTGTCACCAGCAGCAAAGTGGCGGAAATGAAGCCTGCACCGGATGTTTACCTGGAAGCATCCCAACAACTCCATCTAGATCCTAAAAAATTGATTGCCGTGGAAGATTCGCCCGCTGGCATCGAAGCGGCCCAACAGGCAGGACTTTACACCCTGGGCGTTGGCAACTCTCATCCGGTTGAAAAACTGAAAGCGGACCGGGTTTTCCCAACCACCTACGACGCACTTTTGTGGTTAAACAAGTGACCAAACCGGCATTCTGCCTATTAACCTTCATTTAACCAAACAGCTTGTACTCTTAACAATTCCTTGCCATTCTTAAGGTAAATGCATTATTCACCTTCAAAATGCAAGGATATGAAAACGCGAATTACCATTGTTACCGCATTATTAAGCCTGCTTGTATTTCTGACGGGAACCGTACGTGCCGATCAACCAGTTAACGGCGTTTGGATCGATCAGACCGGGCAGATGCGACTGGAAGTACGTCAAAATACCCATGGACTGGACATCCGCGAATACGATCAATCCTCCTGGCAGGATTGTGACCGGTTAAGCGCTGACTATTACCGGGCACGATCCAGTCAGGCGCGCTTGCGATTTGTTGGAGATCAATTACAATATACGCCCCGGGATGGTCAAAAGACCTGGATTCTCTATCCCCAGTATTCAAATCGTGACCGGAACTATGGTCAGGGCAATTCCCCTGCTTATCGCAATGACCGCGACTGGGATGACCGCGA
>JAGQXC010000406.1 GCA_020436785.1 Saprospiraceae bacterium
CTGGTTGCCGAGCAAGCCGCTAACAGCGTGACCACCACGGAAAACTGCACCCTGTACGGAGGGCCTCTGGTTGAAGTGCTTAGTAAAAAATACGTCAGCTACGACTGTGAAGAAAATCGTGAGTTGACCGGGTATATGGCTCGCAAGGTACGGGCAACCGACCTGTGGGGCAATTTCCGCGAATGCGAAGACACCATCTTCATCTGGAAAGAATCGATCGACAGCGTGGTCTGTCCTCCGGACACCCTGATTGAATGCACCACTGAAGTGTTGCGTGACGGGAAATACGTGGAGTTGTTATGGAATACCGGCAAGGACGGCGACACCTACCTCGATGAGCAAGGGTATGCCCATCCCTGGCCAACCGATGGTGATGGCTACTTCCCGGCGCCCTACCTGAGCAGCATCGATCCCATGCAGGATCCCGCCTACCTGCTCCCGACCCGGACCGATAACGGACCTGATTTCGGGACAGGAGGCAAGTGTATGATCGTCTACGAATACACCGACTACATCTTGCCTACCTGCGGCAAGTCGTACAAGATTCGCCGGGTTTGGGACATCTACGACTGGTGTACTAAACGCGACACCCAGTGCATCCAGTGGATCAAGATCACGGATACGAAGGGACCGCTGGTGGATCCCAAATACATCCGCAACTATAAATTTAATTCTGCGACGGAGATTGAAGCGAGCGTACAATCACATAGCATTAATTTACTAAGCCCTGTGGACTTGTATTCACTGGGTAACGGATATTTTCTTATTTCAGACCTTAATAACGATGCCTTATACGAAATTGACGTCCATGGTAAAGTAATCCGTCAGGTTTTTGGTTATCCTGCTGGTAACAATGTCATAGCCGTAACCACCGATGGTGCCAATATGATCTACCTGACGGAGACCCAATTTGATCAAGTTTTGATTTATGATAAACAAGGCAATCCCATCAATGCATTTTCTGTATCTGCTTATACCACGTTCCCAGAAGGAATTGCCTATAATCCGAAAACCAAATTGCTTTACGTGGTTGATGGGCAATCGGGTCATTCCGCGCAAGTTCATGTATTTACCATGGATGGGGTGTTTGTTACCACGTATCCCATCCAGGGATCCAGCCCGGACGGCATCGCTTACGATGAAAAGGTAGATGGCTATTGGATATACGACAGCGGTACCAATCAAGCGCGATTGTACAATTCCGATTTCAGTCAAGTGATGCTTGCTTTTACTGGACCAGGTGGAGCCGAAGGAATATCCACTTATGACGGTAAGGTGTATATAGTACAAGCGGGAACTGCAACATTATTTAGTTATGACATTGGTTATCCGGTTATTGATGTTGATTTATTGACTGAAGTGGACCCCCACGATTGTAAAGCGGGTGTTTCTCTTCCGGATTTGCGCAGTTACGTGTCCAAGGAATGTGATGATGAAATAACCATTTACTACGAAGTAGAATACATTGATCCGGAACATCCGGGTAAAACGGTTTTGGAATCCGGTAACATCGATGAAGGAGGAACAGGCCATATTTACTTACCATTTGGCTGGCATTGTATTCACTATACCTTTATAGATCGTTGCTGGAATCAGTGTACTTATGCCCTAATGGTTAATGTCGAGGACAATACTCCTCCCAACCCGGTCTGTGACGAGATCACCCAGGTGACCCTGGATCCGGACTCCTGTTGGGCCCGGGTGTATGCCAAAGACCTCGACGATGGCAGCCACGACAACTGCTGCGACCAATTGCATTTTGCGGTGGCCAGCATGGATAGCATTGATTATTGGAGAACGTACTGGCATGATTACTTTGCCGGATGCCTGGATCCTTACGACTACCACCACTACAGCGATTACATTGATGAGGCCATCGAAGAATGGATAAACGTCTTTGTCTTTGACGATTACATCGACGTCACCGAATGCGGCAGCGAACAATTGGTCCTGCGGGTCTATGAAGCCTGCGACCTGCCGGTCTACGACCCACACACGTTTTTCGGTGGTGAGCATGAATGGTACTGGTGGAATCTTTCGGAGAAATTTGCCAGATGGTACCATTGGCGATTGAATGAATACATCCATTATGGGGATCCCCGGGCAAGTTTTGTTTGTGATTACCTGAATGTTGCGGATGATCCCCAACAAGCCGAAAATCTGAGGGAAAATCCCGTAGCCTGGGATATTCCACTCTATTATGGCTATAACCCACATGAAGAAGGCGACCATGGGACGTATCAGGCTCCCATTGGTAGTATTCTATTTTCCAGCTCTGCCGCAGATGCCGATTGGCAAAACCGGGTATACGGACCCTATCGGAACGAATCATTGATTACAACCAACCTTGGATTATACAAGCGCTGGCACTTCCCGCACTTGTCGAACGATTGCATGATCGAGGTGCTGAAGGATGACAAGCAGCCGCCGGTGGTGGTAGCCCCGGACGACATTACGGTCTATTGCGACGGCGTGCCCTACTGGTGGACGCTGACCAAG
>JAGQXC010000407.1 GCA_020436785.1 Saprospiraceae bacterium
CCGCCCAAAAGCAGGAGGTATTTGTCCTGGTCAACGAATCTTTCGTTCACCAGTTCAAACTTGGTGATGCCCGTGAAGCGGTCGGAAAACCCTTGGTTCTCGGGGACAGTTTGATGGTTAGTATTCGCGGCGTGGTCAAAGATTTCCCGTTTAAACCGGCCAATTATAAAATGGAGCCATTGTTACTCCGCTACAATCCCGGACGGATTGGCTATTTAATTCTTGAGCTTAACGGTAAAGATGTTGCGGCAAGCATGCAATCGCTGGCAAAAGCATGGGAAAACCTGGATGATCAAAAACCATTTTCAGCAGAATTTTATGAAGATACCATCCGCTCCAATTTTTCTAACCTGATGGATCTTACCAGAATTGTAGCCTTATTTGCCATCCTGGGACTGGTAATAACCGCCATGGGCTTGTTGGGGATGGCGATCTACAGCGTGGAAACCAAAGCCAAAGAGGTCAGCATTCGAAAGTTGTTAGGAGCCTCAGCTGGTGAACTGGTCGTTTATCTTTCCAAAGGTTATGTCTATTTGATTGGATTTGCCCTGCTAATTGCCATTCCGGCTGGTTTTCTTCTGGGATCGCAGCTATTGCAATTATTTGTGGACCGCATATCCTGGGGCATTGGCATATTTCTACCTGGGGTGGTTATTATTTCGGCGATCACCCTGTCGACCATCGGTACTCAAACATGGAGAGCTGCTTTCCGGAATCCGGTCAATTCATTACGTAACGATTCTTAATTGTAACCTATGTTCTGGCAAAATTTTAAAATCGCCTACCGGCACTTTGCAAAAAATAAACTTTACACCGCCATTAAACTGGCGGGTCTGACAGTCAGCCTGACTGCCTGTATTTTAATCCTGCTTTATCTCCATTACGAGTGGTCCTATGATCGAATGCATGAGCATGCGGATCAAATCGTAAAGATGAATATGGAGTACCATTTTGGTGGCGAAACGGTGCAGGCTAATGTTACCGGGACCCGCGCTGGTGTTGCTTTTAAACAGGACTTTCCGGAAGTAGAATCCTTTGTCCGGATGATCTCCTACCCGCAGGTGGTGAAATACGAAGACAAGTTGTTTGAAGAGTCCCGGTTTTATTTTGCCGATTCTACTTTTTATAAATTCTTCAGTTTTCCCCTTCTCCAGGGAAACCCGGAAGAGGTATTGAGCGGACCCAATGAAATGGTGATCACTGAGCGGATGGTAAGCAAATATTTTCCCTATGACAATCCCATCGGCAAGGTGATGAATGTTGGGGGGACCCGTGAGGTAACCATCACCGGCATCATGAAGGATCCGCCTTCAAATACACACATCAAGCCGGATTTTGTGTGTTCCTTCATGACGCTTCCCCAGGCCAAACCAGAAAATGAAACCTGGTGGAACGCCAATTATGCCACCTATTTATTGCTGAACCCGCATTCCCAATGGCAAAACCTGGAAAACCGCATCACCGAATACATGCAATCCAAAGTCTCCGAGACCGGGATGGAGGATGGCAATTACGTTACCTTCCATCTGGTCCCATTGAAAGACTTGCACCTTCGCTCGACGGTGGCCGGGAACTTTGAACCAAATGGTGACATCCGTTACCTTTATGTCCTCGGCACGGTTGCCCTCTTGCTGTTGCTCATCGGGTGCAGCATCTATGTCAATCTGACGACCGCGGCAAGTACGGAAAGGGCCCGGGAAGTCGGCGTGCAAAAGGTGCTCGGCGCCGGACAAACCTCGTTGAGCTGGCAACACCTCAGTGAATCCGGCTTTCTCACGTTTGGAGCATTGATTCTGAGTTTATTTCTTGCTTACCTGATCCTGCCATTGTTCAATCAGTTGTTTGACCGTCCGCTCACCATGACACCGCTGGGACAACCACTTGCCCTCACCGGATTGATTGGGCTCGGTCTGGGAATCACCTTGTTGGCTGGATTTTATCCGGCCTGGATCATTTCCCGTTTTCGGCCGATCAAAGTGCTGAAAGGCCAATTTAAAATGAGCGCATCAGGCTTGTGGTTACGTAAATCTTTACTGGTCTTTCAGTTTGCCATTTCCATCCTGCTGATCATCAGTACTTTCCTGTTGCGGGGGCAGATGCATTACATCCAGAATAAAAAATTAGGCTATGAAAAAGAGCAGGTGGTCATGGTCCCCGCAGATCGGCAGATCAATAAGGCCTTTGAAGCCTTGAAAACCAACTGGGAGCAAAGTGCCGGGATACTTTCGGTCACCCGGGCTTATGATCCTCCGGTCGATATTCGCGGCGGGTATGACATTGGGAAAAATGTGGATGGTTCGGATGTCGTTCCCGTAACAGCCTTGCCGGCTGGCCTCGATTTTCTGGAAACGATGAAAATACCTCTGATCTCCGGCATGGACATTTCGCCTACGGAAATCGACCTGGAATCCCGGATGGAAGAAGACAGCACCCTGCAGGGTGTGGTCATGATCAACGAAGCCATGGCCAACTATTTTGGCTGGTCATCCGAAGAAGCCATCGGTAAAATGGTTCGATTCAACGGCCGGATGCGCAGTGTGAAAGCCGTATTCCAGAATTTCAATTTCAAGTCTTTACATGAGCCTATTCAGCCTTTGGTCCTGTTTCCGAGTACACTTGGCCGATTCTTGTTGGTCAAACTGGGGACACAGGACATGCAACATACATTGAGCTCAATGGAGAGTGTTTGGCAGCAACATGTGACGCACCGTCCGTTCAGCTATGAATTTTTAGATGATACGTATCGTAACATGTACGACTCCGAGATGCAGACTTCCCGGGTGGTTTCCACCTTCACCTGGATCGCTATCTTCCTGTCGTGTCTGGGATTGTTTGGCATGGCCTCCTACACCTTTGTTCAGCGGACAAAAGAGATCGGCATCCGGAAAGTATTAGGGGCATCCACCTGGGGTATCCTGGGACTTCTCTCCCGGGATTTCCTGATCATGGTTGTGATTTCCCTGGCGGTAGCTTCACCCATTGCGTATTTTCTCATGAGGCGGTGGCTTGATGGTTTTGCCTACCGAATTGATATTTCCTGGTGGGTATTCCTTCTGGCCGGGCTGGTTGCTTTGGTGTTGACGCTGCTTACGATCAGCATTCAGGGTTTAAGAACGGCACAAACCAGCCCTGCCGATAAATTGCGAAGTGAATAAACCGATTTGCTGCCTTTTTAATACTTAATAGGTAAAGAACATAACATGATTATTCAGAATATATTATTAGCTATCCGTCGAATGTTCCGGCAACGATTGCATACCGGATTAAATGTAACAGGCATGGCCCTGGGTTTGGGAGCATTCCTGTTAATTGGGTTGTACATTACCAATGAATGGAGTTTTGACCGCTATCACAGGAATGGTGACCGCATCTACCGTCTGGTGAATATGGTTGAAGGATCCAGTTATTCCGGTGGGGGCATCGCCAAAGTAACCTATCCATGGGGAACCACCGCCCTCGAAGAAGTGCCCGAAGTCGAGGACATGTGCCGGTTTCTTTTTGCGGGAAATGCGTTGGTGGAAACCGGTAAGGAACAGTTTTACGAGCCCGATGGATTTTATGCAGATCCAAGTGTGTTTGAACTATTTGATTGGAAATTATTGGCCGGACAGCCTGAAAATGTGTTACAGGACCCCATGTCCATCGTGGTGACCAAATCGTTTGCCGAGCGTTGTTTTGGGTCCAAGGATCCGATCGGCAAAACCATCACACTGGACCATGATCAGAATTACCAGGTGACTGGCGTGGTAGAGGATGTCCCCTCAAACAGTCATTTTACTTTTCAGTTTTTGTTATCGCTTAAAGGCTATGATCATCCTGATTTGTTGAGTTGGGTAAGATGGAATCAATTCTATACCTATTTAATGCTAAAACCAGGCACACAGCCTGAAACGGTTGAAGCAAAATTTGCCGGAATATTAAAAGAGCATCTTGATTCGGCTTCGGCAGCAGCCAGCACTCCTTTGCTTCAGCCATTGGCTTCCATTCATCTCCAATCCCATCTTCACCGCGAAATTGCCGCCAATGGAAATGCCAGCACCTTATGGATTTTTGCCTCCATTGCCGTTTTCATCCTGCTCATCGCCTGCCTGAACTTCATCAACTTGACGACTTCGGTGGCCATGCGAAGGGGAAAAGAGGTGGGAGTCCGCAAATCAATCGGTGCTTCCAGAGGGCAACTGGTCAGACAAAATCTGCTGGAGACCTTCCTGCTTTGCCTGGCCGGCGCTTTACTTGGCGCTGTACTAGCGCAACTTGCTTTGCCATCGCTTAATGCATTCCTCAATCGTGAGCTGCAATTTGATTGGCTTCATCATCCGGAATTAGTGCTTGGATTTCTGGGATTGGTCGGTCTAATCGCCCTGATATCGGGACTGTATCCGGCAATGATAAGCTCAACCTACCGTCCCGCCCAGGTCATTCAAGGGCAGGAACCCAAGCCGGCAGGAATACAATTGCGCAAGGTATTGGTCGTATTTCAGTTCCTTATTGCCCTCTTCCTGATGGTAGCTTCCGTGATCACCTGGCAGCAAGTCAATTTTATGCAACATACCGATATGGGCTTCGATCCGGAGCAGATCATTGTGGTTCCGATGCCCAGCCAGGATGTGATCAATCACGCAGAAACGTTTAAGTCGGCCTTTAGGCAGGTGCCCGGGATAGTCCAGGTTTCGGTATCTGCCAATCGGCCTGGCGGCAGTGACTATGGTGTCCCATATAAAGCCATCGGTCTGACTGACCAGGAGCAGCCCGAGATGCGCTGCCTAACCGTCGATTATGATTTTCTCGAGACGTACGGGATGGAAGTCGCACAAGGCCGAGCCTTCAATCCCGCAATTGCCACCGACAGTGCAGCGTATATGATCAATGAAGAAGCAGCCAGGCAGTTGGGTTGGAGTGATCCCATGGAACATCAATTAGCCATGCCGGCTGTCAACCGTCCGGCCGGACCCATCGTCGGCGTTCTCAAGGATTTTCATTACCGGTCGTTCAGGGAGAAGATCGCCCCATTGTACTTGTTCATAGAACCGCAGTGGTACAGCCAGTTTTCCATCAAAATGAAAACGGAAGATATTCCCCGGACCCTGGCCGCCCTGGGAAATAAGTGGGAGCAACTTGAGCCCGATTTCCCATTTGATTATTTTTTCTTCGATGAGTCCTTCGGTAACCTTTATCGTTCCGAAACCAACCTTTCGCAACTCATCCGCTGGTTCTGTATCCTGGCTGTTTTGATCACCTGTCTGGGGCTTTTTGGTTTATCCAATGCCATGGTCCAACGAAGGATCAAGGAAGTTGGCATCCGGAAAATATTAGGAGCAAGTACACCAGGCCTGATCCGCTTACTGACCAGAGACTTCATTGTATTGTTGGTGATTTCATTTGTAC
>JAGQXC010000408.1 GCA_020436785.1 Saprospiraceae bacterium
CCCAGAGGTGCACTGAGTTTATTTTTTATCCTTCTGATATTCAACGAGTGAAGCCAGCGTCAGTACGCTCCGGACTTCTATGAAAATCTCAAATAACTACTTTGTGATACGCTGGGTCTCTTCCCTGTTTTTCTGTTTAATAACCTCCAGCCATCAGAAGACAGGAGTTACGCGGAGCTATGCACAGAGGTGCGGTGAGTTTATTTTTTCCTGTTTGTATGATTTATAACTTTTGAGATAAGCCTGCACACCTATTCAGGTTGGCAATAATACTTATGATTTACTTTACTTACCAACCGTGCGGTCAGCACTTAACACCTTCTGTACAAAATTGGATACTGATAGATTGAAGAAAGCGCCAGACTCCGTAAAACTCCGTGCCCTTCAGATGTTGACTGAGGAACGAACGTCATTACACCGCACAACTCTTTGGTTCCTTTAACCTATTTATCAGGATGCTGACCGATGCTGACCGACTGAAAGGAGCGTCAGTAAACAATAATGCTAGGATTCGGAACAATAGTCCAGACCGCATTTTACTCCTGGATTTAGTTTGGTGGTTGCAATTCTTCTCCATGGATAAAGAGTTTGGCACGGTCCACCAGAAAATCATTCTCGATGCTTACGACGAATACGGCATTCAATATGCGCAATCATTGGGCCCATCGGTGTTGTCACGCGCTGAAGATTTAATGCAGGAATTAAAGCAGGAGTTCCATCCCACGGTCCAACAAAACGTCTACTGGATGGTGGTGAATTTGCAAAAGCGGGAAGCTGCTCAAACCATAGGTCTTAAGCAAGCCTTGGGATATACTGATACAGAATTGGATGGTCCCTCTCGTCCCATGCGTCAGGTGTTGGAATGGGTGCATCCAAAACGACTGCAGTTGTTCCTGCAATTTGCCCAATCGGCCTATATGGCTACCCAAAAGTACCGGAATTACTTGTCGGAAGCGGCCTTACCCTGTTACCGCATCCGTGTTCCCATGCAACACGCCAATGGCAAATATTTCTGGGTTCACCAAACCAGTTTTCCCTTGGAAATGGATGATCAGGCACAGATGATCTCACACCTTAACCAAAATTATGTGGGTTTTGAATACCGGGGAGAATTGCTGGACCCTCCGGAAGTGCAATTCAAATCCATCGGATTTTCAAAAATACAGGAAGATCTGATCCAACAGGCACGGTTTTATTTCCGTCACATCCTCGATATCCGTTTTGATCCGATTCATGGTAAAATCTTTGAGATTTATTTTAATCATCCGGAAGCGGGCATCCGGGACATCGAGAAAGCCACCGGATGGAAATCCATGGACATAAAAAACTACCAGCGGAAAATCCTGAAGATTGCGAGTGATTATTTCCACTATTCATTTTCCACCTGCAAAGAAGCAGTGCATTATTTACACCGTATCGGTTGGCGGTACGAAGTACTCCGGGAGTAAAAATCCAGCCATTATTACTGGTTATTTTTAATCACAATCTTCCTCTGACTACTGATTACTCAAAAGCTGAATACTATTTAAATTATTTAACGTCCAAAATCAATAACCATGTTTAGAAAAACCATTGTACTACTGGGATTGCTATCGCTGATCGCCTGTACCAAAGAGCCCATCACCCAGATCCAGCAACCGCTGCAAATCACCGAATTACGTACGGCCGATGAGGTCCTGCAATTTGCGCAACAAGAGATGCCGGAAGCATTTCCCCCGGAAGAAATTGCCCGCATTAAATCCCTGCTGAATGACGAAGACATGCTCGAATTCCGCTCCGGAAATACCGTAACCGTGCCCGCCGGATCGGTGGATGCACTGGCAGATGCCATTGCCGAAGCCGGTGAAGGTGGAACGGTGGTCCTGGAAGCGGGCACGCATACCGAATCGGCACAATTGATCATCGACAGTAAGGTGCGCATTAAAGGAGAAGAGGGCTCGGAACTTACCCTGCATGCTCCGGACATCCTGGATTATACGGCTTCCATCCAACCAGGAATTATTACCCATGGGGTTGGGACCCTCATTGAGGGGATTTCCATTACACCGGATGTGACCATTGGAGGGGTGGGCATTTGGAATACCGGAAATAAAGCCATCGTACGTGAATGCACGTTCAACGGATTTCAGATTGCCATTCTTAACAATGGTGGTAATCAATTCAAAGTACATCACAACGACATCACCAGCTCTGACATCTGGTTTACGAATGAAGTGGCTGATGCTTATGGTGTGGTCATTATGAATGGAAACAGTTGCAGCATCACCAACAATACTGTACGGCAAAGTGTGTTCGGCATTTGGGAGTGTGTCAAGGGAGGTATCTGTATGGGAAATGAAACTTCCGGCAACTTTTACGGACATATTCTATGCAAGGTCCCGGAAGCCTACATTGCCTACGATGGCACGGTAGTAGGCGCTGCAGAACCGGCCAATCACTGGATCATTGCCTTGAATAATTCACACGACAATTTGTATGGAGGGTTTGTAACCATCGATGGCGCTTATGGCAATTTACTGGTGGCCAATACCGCTTCCAACAATGGCAGTTACGATTTTGATTTTGTCGGTGATTCGGAACGTTTTGGATTTTTGACCCCCTTTACCCACGACAACCGGGGCTACTTTAAGCCGGAACAAACGGTCAAAGATTGTGGTACGAACAACAAGCTTTTCGGTGGGACTCAAGTGGATATTGCAGCTGATCCGTGTATGTAAAATAGTGAGAGAAGGAAAAAAGGAGGACACCTTTGAGTTTTAACTAATAATTTTTAGTATTATGAATAAAATAATTATTTCTACTTTATTTGTTTTATCAGTCATGGTTGCCAACAGTCAAAAGCCTGTAAAGCCGGAATTTAAAAATGAACCTATGTTTTTTGAAGATGGTAAACTTATTAAGCTGGAAACACAAACAGCTGAAATAAAAGTCAGGGCGAAAGCATTAGGATATGGTGGTTCCCAAATGGAAATATCAGTACCAGGTGGTAGCTCACCGATATTAGTATCTGATAACCCCACTTTTTATATCTGGGTTGATGAGGGAGTAGATCCGGAAACAATATTAATTTTGACAAAAACTATTTTTAGCAAGAATAAAAGAAATGTACCTATGATGAGGGTCAGTGCATTTGCCGGATATGGGGCGAGAGGAAAGTCTATGGCTGGTAAATACCATGTACCATATGAAATAGAGAAGATGCAGAATGGCGTATACAAGATTACTCCCTCATCAGAATTGGAGAAAGATATGGAATATGCATTCTATAATCCTGAAAAGACAAATTCCCAACAAATTAAAATATTCTTATTTGGAACTGAATAAAATTCACTACATATGGCCAATGTTTGGGATTATTTGATTTTCATATGGTAAAAGTATGCAGTGTTTGCCCTAATTTATTTTAGAGTTTATATCTTTAACTATAATGAAAAATCATTTGTAAAACATAAGGATATGATGATATGTTTTACCTTCGAAAAGCGAAAACTCTGTATTGATTGAATGGAAGCAGATAATCAATTAAATTAAATGCCACACCCAGATCCAAATCTTCCTATTGCACTACGCTACCAGATGCTGGTTGCTTACTGGGAATCCTTCATGGGTAAAACTGGAGCTAGGATTTGTCATTGGTTGATCCAGGATGATGAAAGACAAATGATCGATCAGTTCATTCAAATGGAAGAATTGTTTCAGGGTAGGACCCATCAATTGTTTTTCCAGTTCAACACACCATTTGATAACCAGGAAGAGTATGGTCAAAATTGATCAATGAACTGTTGCTCCAGGTTAATAACTACCAGGAAGAAAACCCTGATCTTGATATAAACCTGTAATGGCGTCCAGCAGGCAATGAACAAAAAGACAACGTAAAGTATTTTCTTAGTGAATTCGCACAATTCGGATCTTCACTGGCTTTTGACGACATTGTGGTGCCTTCCTGGATCCTATTGAAATCCATTCCTATCCCGAATGGAAAGGATGGGAGACAATTTTAATTAATACGGAGATTTCTGAAAATGTACGCATCATTTTTGTTTGAAGTGGAAGGACAACAACCAGTACCCCTGGATTTCCTGCCTTTAAGATATCCTGAGGTAATACATACTATTGTGCCGGAATTGGATATGACAGGAGTGATGAAAGAAGTTACTTTGGCTGATGATCCTTCCGACCCAGGAGTTCAATTCCAATTGCTCTACCTTGATTTAAATGAGGCTGTCCAAAAAAGAAAAATGGGCAGAATGGTTGATTTAGGAGATCAATGTCTGGATTTGGCAAGGCAACAAGATTGGCCACATCTTCAAGTTGCGGTATACTTTTCACTGGGATCTAGCTGGATGGCTAAAAAGGAATATCCTAGCGTACTCGAGTCGTACGACCACGCATACCTGATTGCGCAAAATATGACTGGAGATTGGCAGGATACCGGCATACATCTGCAAATACAAGCTTTATTTGCCCGGGCCTAGATTTATGTAAATCCGGAATTATGAAAATGATTTCAGCGATTATCTAAGAGTGACAAAGATGGCCGACATCGAAACAGATCCCTGTTTTAAAGTTTCATAGTGAGAGAGATGAATGCAAGAGAGGACACTAGAATTAGCAATTGTAAAAGTATGAATAAAATATTTATTAAACCCGTCTCAACTTTTTACTCCAGGAGTAATTCATCTTTGCAACAGATTAAATATTTTACATTGATAGAATGTATTCAACAAATCAAAAGGCCCAAATTAAAAAATATATAGCCACATGCAATAAAACGAAGCTGATTACATTAAACAAAAAGAAAGTAATTGCAAATATTTTAATAATATTATTGTATTTTTTACCAATATTTAGTTATGCCAAAATAAAACAACTACAAAACCGGTGATTTTACAGATTATTCTACAGATTATGTAAAAATAAGCGCAGTCCCAACATTCAGTAGAATATCATTTAATTACTTTATTATTAAGCTTTATAATCATGTACTCGGTTTTAAATCCAAATCTATAATTGTTTATTCGCTTAAATAGATTTTAAAAACAAGAAATGAAAAACTTCATTACTTACACTATTGTTTTTGTTATTTGGGCGCACTAATTCAATTGGATAAATTATCGTCACCGATCAAGGACTGATGCAAGTTCGCACATCTGATAAACAATTGGATAGTTTAGTAGGCCTGGAATGGGACACTATGCATGAAGAGTGGCATAGAGTCAGTAAAACAGAATTCAAGTACAATGAAAGTGGTTACAATCACCAGACGTTATCTTATCGCTGGGATACGGTTGCAAAACAATGGATTTTACTCGGTAAAGATGAAAGACATTATAATCCCTATGGCTTATTGTCTGGTAATATTTTTTCAAGCTGGGATGAGGCATCCGAACAATGGAAAAATCTAAGACAAAGAATTTTTACATATGATGCTAAAGATCAATTATTGGCGCTCATTCAGGAGTTGGCTGAATTATTTACTACCCAAGGATTTGACAACTATTTTGGCTGATTGAGATCGCAGAGATATACGTGGGGAGGTAAACAATGAACAATGGGTCAACCAAATAAAGGGTGAGTATATTTGTAATGCTGAAGGTAAGACACTATGTTATATATCCTTCCTTTATGATTACAATAATGTGGTTTGGGATATTTATAACCCATTGTAGTGTACCTTCATTCCAAAAATATAATAAACTTAGAGTCGGACTTTTATTAGTACCTTATATTAAATACAAATTTGATACCTTATTCCAATCTCTAATATTTTGGATGGTCAAACAGTTTAAAGTAAAGATTTCTGTCTAGTTTTAAACTGTCCGATTCTCGGGGAAGGCTACATAAATACAAAAGATCATGCAATTCTTTGGAAATCAGAATTTTAAAGAAATATCCACAAATCTTAAACCTACTGATATGCATGATCTCAAGTCAAATTACACAAAAATACGCAGGACACTAAAGACAGTAGCCAAAGATTGTTTTGATGCTGACGGCAACCATCGATACTATCCCAATGCCCCAACCATGTCAGATCTGGAGATAATAAGCCTGACTTTGGCCACCGAGATCTTGCAGATAATATCTGAAAATCTCTGGTCCAAGTTCCAAAAAGACTATCCTTTCCTAATTCCAAACCTTGTACATCGCACCTCGCATAACCATAGAAAGAAGGCCCTTCGGTATATCTTTTTGGTATTTACGGAGCGCCTTGGATTACCATTAGTTATAAACCAAACATGCTTTGGCAGCTTAACCACTCAACGCGTTTAAATGTAAGTACGCAGTAAATTTAACAATTGATGAAGGATAAAGAACAAGACAGAAATGCTTTAAAAGAATTCATTCAAGATATTTTTGGAATTCAAATAGATAAGTTTTGGTGGACAATGAGAGATTTATCAATAAGACCACAGATAGTATTTCGTAATTATATAATTGAAAATAATAATATATATACATCCCCAATAGTATACTACATAACTATTACAACCTTTGTATATATTGTTTTCAGTATTACAGGAATTAATGATATTTTACAGAACGATAATTTCCATAAAATAATAATTTCTTTTTTTAATGGTTTTAATGATTCAGTAAAGCCTGATGAGCAATATTTAATAGAATTTAATGAAATATATAACAAGATTTTTAATAATAAGTTTTTTGATGATTTGCTAGCTTTGCCTGGCTGGATTTTTTGTCAGTTTTTATTTTTTAAGACAACAATTAACTCTGTAAAAAAAACTTTGTTTTTTATTTTGTATTTCTTTAGTCAATTTGCTATAATTAGTTTTGTCTTTTCAATTATTTTTTATTTTTTAATTGGGTCAGAATTTTTGGATAGTCACTTATTTAATTATATTACAATTATAGTAATTCTAATTGAATATATATTTTTGGAAGTTAAATTTTATAATTTAAGCCCGAATAAAATTATCGGGAAAAGTCTAGTAATATTGATCTTAGCCACATTATTAAATCTAATAAGTCTAGTAATTTTCGTATTATTGTTTTCAATATGCTTCTTAATTTATTACGGTTTTATTAATTAATTCTTTTCATTTTATACCACTGATATTCATATCGCTGTTGTCTTATTGACAATTCCATTTCGCTATTGTATAATGCATTGGACACCTTAATAGTGTAGTTATCACCATCAACTTCAAAGGATAATAACATTTTTTGATCACCTTCTTTAATTGGAGCAGAAATTATCTTAGTTTCATGATCATTATATTTTAATTTTCCATTAAGAGATCTATCGATAATCGTACAATTATATATGTTCAATATTTCATTTTCTTTAAATATTGTTTTTTTAAATTTCCATTTTCCCATAATGTTTTTGCATATGAGTTGATCCTTGGTTAGTCTGCTGAAAACAGTAACATCATTAACTGAAAATGAATCCTTTATATTGGTATCAATCATTAACTGCTTGCTAAGATTATTTTTATTATCTATGTAATTAAAATATAAACTTATATCATTACTTAGTAAGGACCATATTCCCGGCTCTCTGTTGTATTCGGCAAAACCTTGTGTGTTACTACAGCTCGTTATATGAAACACATCATTTCCGTTGATCCAATAACCTTCTAGATCATTACAACTTAATTTTACTGTTCTATTACTATTTACCTTAGTATCACTGGATAAAATAGCAAGAGTTGATTTACGCGGTTTTGCTTGATAAAATAGCTCATTTACTCCATGATCTACCCTTGAAAACTTGAATTCTGATGTCAAGTTCATGTCATCGGGGAAAGCAAATCGAACCGCTTCATCTTTGAATTTACCAGATTCATATAGCACAAGAAATAAACCATCTTTTGTCTTGTTGATGCACCAATAGTTGACATGCTGGTTAAGTTGAGCGGCCCCGGTCGGATTATAATTAAATAATGTATCCGATTTCGATAGAATGGTCAACGTATCACCCTTTTCACTAGAAAAGATGTAATTCAGCAGGTAATCGATAATTGAGTCGATCTTATTAACGTGAATTGGTGTAAGTTCTAACGAGAGTATTGAATCTTTGCTGAACTTTGATAGGGCAATCTCCTCATCCAGGTATCCGGCACTATTTATTATCATTTTTCCGTTAGAGCGATCGTTTATCGATTGGTTTATGTTAATGGCAAAGTTGTTTGTGTCAATAAAGGTATAAGTAGTATCCATTGAAGGTATATTGATGGCTGTTCGGGATAAAGGAGAATTGGTAATATTGATGAGTACAGATTTGTTAACTAAAGGAGTTGATGTTAGGATTATCTTATCAGGGCGATGAGAAGAATAATACTTACTAAATAATGAGATGAATGCAATTAAAAAAAGAGGAACTCCAATGTAAAATATGATTCTTGATTTTTTAATAAATTGTTTAATTTTCGAGGTGGATTTACTCTTTATAGATGAATTTATACTATAATCCGCATTTTGCTTCTGAGTTAGAAGTTGGGTTTCATTATTGTCCTTAAGCTTTTCAGAATCAAGATGCAGATTATGTTGATCCAAATGGTGTAGGTTACCTAGTTGATTCGTTTTATCGCTAACTGGATTAAATGTGGCGGATTGGATAATTGTTTTATCTTTTTCTACGTACTTTGAGATACCCATTAAATCATCTAGAAACGCACTTGCCTGTTGGTAGCGATCGGCAATTTTTAATTCCATGCTCTTGCAAATGGTCCTATTGACGGTTGGAGACAGACTTGGATTGACTTGTATGGGTTGAATGTAAGGGTGCAATAAACGGTCTTCCAAGCTTTGGGGAGGCTGTCCGGTAAATATCAAATAGGCTGTAGCTCCCAGCGAATAAACATCCGAATAAGTACCCATTTTCGCTGTCGATGACTTCTGTTCGGGTGGTGAATACCTGGGAGAATAGAAGGTAGTGTGTGTAGCTTCAATTTCACTGAAATATTGGCGTGCAATGCCGAAATCGATCAGAAACACTTTTCCTTCCGGTGATATAATCACATTATCGGGTTTGATGTCGCGGTGTAGGATATTGTGACGGTGAACTTCGGAGACTATAATCCCTAGAGATTGAATAATTCGCAATCCTTCTGATTCAGGAATAGGATGGTTTAGTTCTACGTAGTTCGATAGCTTTGCTCCTTCAAGGTAATCCATCGATATGTACGCAGTACTGTTTTCTTCAAAGACATCTCTTACATGCACCACGCCTTTGACATCTTTTAGTTGGTAGAGCGTTTTGGCTTCCTCGATGAACCTGTTTTTAAAGGTTTCGTACAAGTTTGCATCAAAGTGTGCTTCAACATGTTTCCCGGTTGATACTTCTCTTGAACAATGAACATCGCCACTGTTTAAGAACAGTTCTTTTAATGCAACCTTGCCAAATACATGGTGTTCAGCCAGATAGGTTATTCCAAATCCACCCTGGCCCAATACATCAATTATTTTATACTTTCCGTCAGCCAATAATGTACCTCGCAGGAGGTGAGGCAAATAGGGATTCGATGTAACTTCTTTTGGTTCAGTCATTACATGTAAGACGATGGTCGTTTACTGAATAATCGTTCTGTAATGGTCTGTTCTACGCACCCAATTTTCTGCTTCTCTTGAATTCTGGACGGTAGAAGGAAGCTTTAGGACTACTTTGGTGCGACCGATTTGGATGACATCACCGTCTTTAAGCTTAATAAGGTCTGTCTGGAGCAACCTGGTTCCATTTACAAAAGTACCATTGGTACTGTTCCTGTCCGTGATCATGTATTGGTAAATCTTGTGAGTGGCTAACCACCTTACTTCAAGATCACAATGATGACGACTCATGTATTTATCACCGGAGACAATGCTGATATTGATGTCTTTTAAGCTGTTCTGGGATTTTCTGCCGATTTTGTTAACCCCTACCTGAAGATTAAACGTGGCGGTATCGGTATTTTCGTCATGAATAACCAGCCAGCCCACATCACCCTTGATGTCAGGGCGAAACTGTGCTGATCGGGAAGCTGGTCGGGGCGTGTTTGAATAAAAATCTTCAATGTACTCCTGATCTTTATGATCTGTTTCGGGAATCACCTTTTCTTCGGACAGCTTTGGAGACGATGAGACATCCGGATTTGATCCTTTTATCCAATCTTCAACTTCGTTGTTTTCTTTTGCAACGAATAAATCAGGAATTTTTTGGACACTTTTGCACTTTGGACACCTTACTTTAGTTGCACCAGGTTGTTTCGTTTCGTTATAAAAGAAGGTTGCACCACAAACTGGATTTTCACATTGAATTTTGATCATAGGGTAAGAATAATGTTTTTTTTCAATAGTCGTATTACTTTCTAAGTTCCTCTACTGGTATCGGACGACGTTGCCTGAATGATTCTCTCAACGCTTTCAACCATTGGTTCAATGAGGTCAGTGATTCATCAATCCGCCTAAAAGCAGTTTGCAGATCTTCACCAGTAAAGTTCGGATCCGCCAGCGTATTGTAATATTTCCTTTCGGATTGGATTCCTTTCTGAATGAAGGCGTTATCAGCATGCAGGTCAGATAGCGAAAGAATGTATTGACTCAGGTTTTTGAAATAAGTTATGGTTTGCACTGGAGACTGAAGGGACAAATAGTCATTGTAGGTCCAAATGGACTGAGCGATCAGAAGCATTATCTTCTCCACCCAATGAACGGCGTCTTTAACGTCTGGTCGTTCATCAGTCCGGTAATCACGACACAACATGATTCCATTGTCGTGGAGTTTTTTCAGATTGCTCCCGGTGTATCTGAATAGTTCCAGCAACTTTGGATGTGAATCAATGGTCATACAGGGTGGGATGTATTGATCGTTCAATATGAATTCACCCGACCGGTAATTGTATTCAGCGATCTTCAGGTGATTAAATCCGGATAATCCAATGTCATCCGATTTGTACAGAACACTTAATTCATAATAAGGGCAGGACAATAAATACCGTGGTGGTGCATCCGATGACATTTTACCTGCTCCCTGAACATCAAACATTTCAACGGTAAGATAAACGGAAAAGTCTTCTTCTTTCTGAATTGAAATGGATGGAAATGATGGCGGCACCTGCAAGTTATATTGAATATTTTCGGTAATTTCTATGCGGTAGCCTCCAACTGTAACGGCACGACATTCCTTCAGGGTTAACAATCTGCTGGTTGAATTAAACTCCAATTTTGGATAGCCGGAATGATCACGGCTGTCACGAAGGGCAGGAAGTAAACCATATTGATTGCCTTGAAACAATGTAACCCGAACATCACGAAGGGCATCCGACCAGGCTTTATCCGTTGTCGAAAAATCTTTAGCTGAAACCCGCATTCCATCAGTCCAGTTTACGGGATAATTTTGGATTTCATCTAGTACAAACATATATTAGGATTTAAGAAACGAAATGTAAATTGGATTAAGTCAGTCAATCTGCTTTAAAGCAATTGATCTATTCTACTAATTCGCCCATCGCGACATCTCCATCAAAATAATCTTCTTTATTATCAAATGCTTTTTCAGTAGACATTCTGCGAGCCAGGATAATATCTTTTGGATGTATCCCATTGGCAACTGGTGAAATGTATGGATCAAGATATCTTGGTTTCCGGAACCATGTTCCGGGCTGTTTCCAGTTAAATTTGATTGAGAAAAGCCACCAGAACATGCCATTGATTTCTTTTTCAAATCCCAAATCCTGTACAACAATGTCCGGTCTTTTCCGATTGTATTCCCGGATTGCCAACCTGAAAATTTCCCGGATCGGCACCTTTCTGGGAGCCATTATCCGGAATGAAGCGGATCTATTCATTTCCTGTCTGGATCTGATCCATTTTTCTTTGAGTTCAAAATTGACCCATATTTCATTTTCCCAGTTCCAGTGATCCTCTTTAATAGGATTGTTGGTAAACTGCCACTTTTGAGAAAAATCCCTATGGGGAATTTGGCCAAGAAAATCAAAACTTTTTAATAATAGAAATGGTATAAGGAATGAAATGGACAAGGCCCAATAAACAGTTATCTTGCTAAAGTCGGTTAAAAATCCAAAGAGTGCCAACGTTATAATGCACATAAGTGAAGCAATCAGAATGGTAAAAATGGTTTCAGGTAACAAGGAGTCTTGTTTGAAGTCATAAATATCTCTTTTGCTCCAGAATAATTTATTATACATAAACCATACATGAAATATGCCTAGTATTAAAAATATAAATTGCAATACAATGTAAAAAGAAGGTAATTTCTCTGGATAATATTTAGTAAATAAATACAGTACATAACCAAAACTGGCACTCAAAATCAACATAATTAAAATATAAAGTAAAGTGCGTTTGTCGTTTTGATCAATATTGAACCCGAACATAAATACGCCGGATAGTAATATTGCAATAAATGATAATGATATAATTGGAAGATATTCCATCTTATTATTAATTATTTAGAGTGGTTGTATAGCCCAAAATGGAAGACTCATATTTTGAACCCAGATTGAACTCCAGACTTTGATGACCCAATGAGGTAATTATTTCATAATTTAATTCAATCGGTATGAATAATGTCAGTAATTCCTTTTCTAAAATAGATCTATAATCCCCTCCTATTAAAAAATTAGCTAAATTATCCGGTGTGAGATTAGTAATTTGAATTTCAATGGATTCTAGCCCATCCGAGTACGTATTACCAAGTATAAAATCGTTACCAAGGTCTGCGCTTCCTAAATGAGAGCAGATTTCGCCGGGCAAAACATATTGTACCGGGGATTTCGGGGTTATTTTAAAATGTGCACCCAGCAGCTTTGACAGAAATTGTTCGATCAGAAGCCAATTACCAACCATTTCAGGAAGGTACGGGAGTGCACGGATCAATAATTCTTTTTGATTATCATTTAGTTTATCATTAGTCAGGAAAGAGTATATTTGGTTTGAATGATCTTCGATTGTGAAGATTTCTTGCCACCAATGTTCAAGAGTACCCTCCAGGTCAAATACATTGGCTTCATTTTCCATTCTAAGCCAATAAAAAAGTTGCTCATAGGGCAATAAAAACTTTCTGGCTTTTTCTTCAATCAGTTCCAGTCTTTTCGCATACTGCAATGCATCTTCAACATGTTCCTGGGGTTGAGAAAAAATACCCTCCGGAAGCGTATCGTATAAGGCCTCTCTACAAACTTCAATTTGAATTGTTTTCTTCTCAAGTCGGAACGAATATCCTTCCGTAATGCTCAAAACATCCTGTCTTGCCTTCCGTTGATAAAAGCTCTTTGGCTCAAATAGTATTTGCTCAAGCGTTAATTCATTGGCAGTGGCAAGCAGTAATGCCAAAGTTTCACCTTGTATATCAAATGGCAGATTTCTGCTATGTTCCAATGAATTCATGGCTCTACCTTGATTTGTTGGAGTGTTACTTTATAGGGCAGGGTTCCGATGCTTTCATCAAGCAAGGTCAGTTCGATTTCATTTGCCAGTTGTTGTAGATTAGTATCACCTGATTGATCGACCTTTAATATCACTTCCATGGCTCGCTGAATACCACCATTTTTTGTATTCTTGTTGGTTTCGAAATAACTTCTTAAATCAATTCCTTTTAATGCTTTCCCCATTTTTTGATAACACAAACATTTAACATCCTGTGCGGTAATGACCCGGCCTCTTCGATTTAATTTATCCTGTAGTGCCTGTATTTTTTCCATTTCAGAGTATCGGTCCTTACCTCCATAAGGAGAAATGACCAGTTGGATGTGCTCCTGGTCAAGACCGGCAATGGGCGGATTACCAATGAGTGAAGCATTGGGTTTCAACCCATTAGCGGCTTCTCCATCCGTAGTCCAGTATTCAATTTTAACCCGGATTTGGGAAGTGTTTCGTCCGGGATTGACGAATAAGTAGACAGATTCCTGAGTGATGTTTTCATCTGCCTGGGTGGATTTGGATCTATCGATTTGGCTTCCAATGGTTTCATGGATTTCATCCAGTGACATTTTGTCTCCAAGATGATTGAATATGGATTGGATTCTTTGTTCCTTCCGGAATACGGAATAAATGTAGTCAAGCCGTTGCCAGGCATTGTAATTATCCAGGCGGCCAACACCCCCATATCGATAACTGTAACCAACCTGGTCTTTCTCTTTTACCAGTTGGGTCAACGGCTTGTAGGGTAGGGGTTCATTTTTAATCTGATTGTATACTCCTTTCAGGCTATGAAAACGTTTATTTTCATTGGTCAGAGCAATGGCTTCCAATCCTATTGAACGACTAAAGTAAGTTTCATTATCGTCCTTCTCTTGCTTTTCTCGATTGACAACAATGAAGTGATTTAAAGAGATGGTTAGTTGTTTTTCGACATCCTTCAGCAATATCGGGTAAGGAAGTTTAATTTTTACCCAGGTAAAATTTCCTTTGACTGCTTTCCATTGGTTTATATTTTGGACAGCAACATTTTGAGCTGACTTTTGCTGTCCCAACCAGTCCTGGAGTACATCTAATACCGATGCTTCCAATTCAGGCGGTGCGTTTTGGTGTGTCAGCAAATGGAAATGGCGAAGGAATTGTTTGTTTATGCGGCGTTCCAGGTCCTTTTCGGGACTGAAATGGGTTTGCCAGTCTACTTCGGAATCATCAATTAATCCATTTTGTCGCTGCAGCAGAAGTTCATTCCAGGTCCAGGTACTGTTGGATAATGCAGATAACAGTTTGCGTTTTTCCAGTTCATCCCCTGACCAATCCACATATAGAGTTGTTTTGTCCAGTGACTTAAGCTTCTCTGGAGATTCAATGCCGACGAGAAGATTGGATATACTTTCAATATTATTCCTGGTTACATAACGATCTTTTGTGTTTTCCAGATCATACACGCCGGAATCGGTACCGATAAAACGAATTTGTGCATTTAGGAGTTTAGTATCAAATAAGGGGGTGAAGGAAAGCTCCTTTTCCGAGTCCCTTAAGAGAAGGGTATGGGTGTTGCCGATCCAGCAGGAAGATGTCCTGGGTCTGGCTTTTGCAATCGCGGCGGCAGGGTGTGGAAGATGAAAAACTTCAGGAAGCAAATAGCGCAGCAATCTGTTTAGCAGTCGGTCTTCCGTATTTTGGATGTTTTCATAAACTTCCTGGGCTTCACCGGCACAAGCACCGATCAACAGTTGTACCAGCGGATCGGCTTGTACACTATCCGTCGACCATTCTTCCGATGTTCTCCTGTAGAGGTTATCAACTGCCCATTCGAGCATATCCTTTTCGATATGTTTTCTATTGCGATTAATCTTGCTGAAATTAGAATGCTTACTAAAATAATGAGATTTGCTCTTTTAGTGGTATTTGAGCCGTATTTTCCTGATATTCAGGTACTACGGCTGCTTTTATCTGGACGATGATCTGAATGTTGTTTTCCTTGCTACCAGACCTTAATGATTCCGCATATCGGCCAATGCTCCGATCATTGGGATACAAAACAGAGACCGTCAATTCATTAAGCCGGATGCGAGGTTCAAATCTTTCGATCAGTTGTTTAATGTTATTCTCAAGCAGCATTTTCAGGTCATCCTCTTTTCGTTTATCTTCTTCCATAATTCCATTCTCAGCCAGAAATTGATTCCAGTGTATTTTGCATTGATAAACGGGATCATGCCGAACGCGTAAGGGAGGAGTCGTCAATAACAACCGGAGGTTTTGGCGTATGGATGTTTCCAGGTCACAGCGTTCCAATCGTTCTCCTCTGGTGATTTTGTCCGTATCCAGGGGAATACTAAGAAATCTCCTTTCACTCATGCTAATTCAATTTGAGCATGGTTCCGGTTACATTGGTGACACCGGAAGACTCTACATTAAGTATTGCCCCACCTTTAACAGTTGTGCTCGCCTGACCTTCAATGGAAACCTGCGCCCCTTTCGCGTTGAGTTGAGCTTGCGCTTCAATATCAATTTGCGGGGCCTCCAGTTTAATGCTGGAGGTACCTTTCAGGCTGATGTTGGTTGCCTCTACGGAAAGATCCCCTTTAATAGTGATGGTCATATTCCCTTCCGCATCCATGGAAATATTGGCAGGAGTCGTAACGATGATGTCGCCACTTTCACTGGTGATGGTAATTTTATTTTTCGCGCTCAACGTCATGTCGCCACCGGTGGCAGCCGCGGTAAAATCCAAAGGACTGCTTAAAGCCATCAGTTCTTTACCGGATTCGTCATTCATCAAAATCAGATTGCCTCCATTGGTTTTAAGGGCTTTTTTAAGGTTTTGCGGATCACTGAATTCCGGTTTGGCTTCCCCGTGATACATGCTTGTCAGGACAAATGGTCGTTCCGGATGATTTTGTTCAAAGGCCACCAGTACGCGATCCCCTATTTCCGGAATGATGTACAGTCCTTTTTCTCCTCCGGCCGAATGAGAGGCAACCCGTATCCAGGGAGTCATGCTATCGTCGCCCTCCAGCGATTTTTGCCACATAAATTGTACACGAACCCGGCCCAGGCTCTTGGGGTCATTGTTGTCCATCACGTCGCCCTCCTGCAACTCACAAAGCGGGGGGTCCGGTGAAGTGGCCAGCGGAGGGAGAACCATACCCTGGGGAATGGCTTCAAAATGATTGACATATGCTTCTCCTTCTCCGGATATTTGGTGCGTCAGGCTGGTAATGACGTATTTGCCATAATTATCGGCACCTCCGATTTCAAAACCGGTCCTTGGGTCCAGGACCTCTATAACACTGCCCAGCCTTAAATCGCTGACGGGACTAGTCCCCGTCAAAAATACCATTTCATTAAGCGATAGATTCTGCCGAAGGCTCGTGATTTGATCGAGATCTTTTTCGCTCATACTAAAGTGCAATGGCATTTCTGTCGTCTCGGGATAGATCAGTGATTTGGATTTATCAAAAGTGATTTGGGCATATTCACTGGAAGGATTTTGATAACTGGCTGTCGTTTCCGGAAATTTATGGCTCTTGTAATCATACCCCTTCAATTTGAAATTGACCGGGACTGTTTTTAAAGCAAGTTCAAAGTTGAATAAATTACGCTCGAAGTTAAGCCGAACCGGATCGCCCTCAGTTAATTTTCCAAAATTTAAATTAATGCCATCGTAAAAGAACCATTCACCATAGCGCGATGCAAGACGATTTAGAAAGCTAAAATGACTTTCCCGAAACTGAACACAATACTTCATTTTATCCGTATAACCAGGATCGATGGTTAAGGCGTCAAATTTTGATTCAAAAGGCTTCAATACTTCATCAACGATTTGTTTCAAATTTTTCTCTCCAAAGGAGCGGGCATGGACTCCGGCATCCAGTTGCACCGTTGGGCTCTGACCATTGATAATGAACTCACTCCCACCGGTAAGGTTTCTGGAAAGATTGACCGAGGTAACGATGCCTTTAAATAGACCCTCAACTTCGAACGATTCACCGATCCATTTTTTGGAGTGTTCAATCAGGTTGCCTTTAAAATAGGAACCGCGTTCCTCACTGCCGATAATCAATTCAAACGAGTGGTGTCCACCCACTTTTTGAATGATGTATAGGTCACGGAAATCAATTGAAACGTCCTGACTTCCAATTTTGATCTTAAAGTTTTCCTGTCCCATAGAAATCTGGTTTAATAAAAAATCCGGGAATTATTCAAGGTCCACCTGCTTATCAGGCAATTTCGATCCTGCTCATAAGTTATACCTGAAATATAAAAGATCAGGAATGTTGCTTCCAGTTATATGTTGATGGACTTTCATAGAAAGAACGATCAATGTTCAACTCTGAAGTATCTCCAATACGAAGTATCCATCCGGATTGATCCTCCGATGATTGGAAAAGAACAACAAGAACAGGATAGCCCTATCTTATATCAGGTACAGTTAGACCGGCAATATCAGGCAGTCGGCCATTTGAAATCAAATTTGGCACTACCAATGGATACTTTTTCCGGAGAAATGGTAAAGGTTTCCCGGATATTCTGATCGCCTCCGTAACTGTATACTTCACTGTATCTTACGATAAATGCATTTTCAAATTCAATTTTCTTAAATTCCTTTTCTTCTTCATCCAACAGGATAATGGATCCTTTTTTACCTTTCTTGGCGCCATTTCCTTCCGAAGTCCAGTCGATCGCTGAATTTTTCGTTTTGTCATCAGAAGCTATGGTCACCGTAATTTCGCATCTTCTAATTTTTGTTGAGGGCTTGCCCTTTTCATCCGTATCCCGCTCCAGGGAATAATACAATTCCATTAATTCCGCTTTCTTGCCATCCAATTCAAATTGACCAGTGTGAGCCATGATAAAATATTTTAATGGTTTAATAAATAAATTTTCGGCATAAATGCATTAAATGTTACTTTCACCGGGAACCAGTCCTTTTTCATCAATTCCTATCGTATAATCGATCGCTCTGGCCACAAACATGGGGATTACTTCCAGTTTGATATCAAATCGTTCCACACTTTCACTGCTGATATCAAAATGGGTGATGCGGCCACTTTTCAAAATTTTCAAGGCCACCAGCCTGTCCAGCATATTCTTGATGGTCCGGTGTACGTGTTCGCGATTTTTACTTTCCAAAAGTGAACTGAAAACATATTGATTTAAAAAATGCTTTAATACCCGGTCGACATAATCCAGCGTCCGGATCACATTGTATTGACGTAATTCTACATTATCTCCTTTAAAGAGGGTAATGCAATTAAAAGGCATCATTTCGCCAAACGCATTGGTCAAAGGATTCAAGTTTTCCTTGTCGAGTACGTTCGCCTGCTCCTGGGAGACATTGAAGCGAATTCCTTTCAATCCTTTTAATGGTCCGTGCTGTGCACCGGCAATGGGTTGAGCGATGTTATCGATCGAATAGAGTTTTCCTGCCACGGGTGCTGCCACGGATCCGTATAACATGCGCTTTTCCTGGTCGTATTTGTCACGCAACAGCGCATAATTGGTAAACACGACCGTTCTGCTCCATTCCTTCCCATTTCCTCCCAGTTTGGGTCGATCCGGATTATTGGATTCTTCAACCACCTCCTCGACGCTTCCCCGATCCATGTAGTCAGTCAGGAATAATATTTTATTGCGGTAAGCGACATCGGCCAGCTTTTCTATCAACGATTGGCCAATGTAGCCGGGGGCCACCAGGAACGTATAACCTTTGGATTGATCAATGGCGTTTTTATTGACGGCATCCAGGCGTTCACCGATGGCATTGACAAAAATGGATTCATCGATTTTGGATAGATCCGTATTGACAATGGTCAGCCGGGTCACTTCCGCTTCGGCTGCGTTGGTATAAAACAATTCCAGTTCGCGCCAGGCCTTTTCCAGATCCCTGGATTTATCGAGGATTTTTTCCAGGTTCTTGCTTTTTAGCTCGGCTACTTTTTGTTTTTGAACGGCAGCAGCTTCGGCAACATCTTCATTGCCTTCCAGCAATTCGACCAGCATGGCCAACTTGCTTCTGGTCTCTGCTTTTGAGTTGGCGAATTCCTCACCTTCCAGCCAATCCTCCCGTCTTTCAATGTCTTCATCTTTTTCGGACCCGAAGTATTTCAGGTTCGGTAATTTCAACTCCTTGGCTAATATTTTACTTACTGTGGATAAACCTCCATAGGAGGCTAATGATTCTTTTGCTTTTTGTCTGAGTTCCCGACTATCTAATTTTTGTTCCATTTGTTCGAGTATCATTTATTAAAAACAAACGCTAAATAACTTTAACTTACCATTAATAATAAAAATTTTTATTCCGCTTCGGTGGCTTCGATGTCATTAATTACGGAACGGAGAAAATCAATCAGTGATTGTTTTTTCTCCGGATCCTTCATCATATTCTGAAAAGATTCTTGATGCATCAGTTGTTCGATCCGGTTGATGAGGTCTCTTTTTTCTTCGATGCTGCGGAGGGTTGCATTGCTTTTCATGATCTCATCCGGTTCGAAGCTTTTGATGGAGGTGAATTGAATGTTCGCTTCTTCAAAGGGATTTTTCGCATCTCCGGTTTCCAGTGATAATTCTACCGAAGGCTTGAGGGATTTAAACATGTTGTTGATGCTGTACGTCGCCGAACCTTCGATGATCATCTCTTCCGGGTCCGAAGGTGGATCCTGCTGGAGGGGCAGGATCATCATGGTTCGGTCCGGGTCCAGAAAGGTTATGCCAACCTGCGCATCAATACCGTCCTGACCCTGGGCGCCAACATTTTTACGTCTTAGACTCATGGTGTTTATTTTCAGGAAGTTAACAAAGATTTTTCAATTTGCCAGTCGAACTGCTGCTTATCTTTCAGCCAGTCCACGGTGATCAACATCCCTTTGGATATTTCACCGCCGATGAGTTTTTCGGACAGCGGTGTAGCAATGCGTTCTTCAATGGTGTCTTTCAATGGCCGGGCGCCATATTCCTTTTTAAACCCGGTTTCCACCAGGGTTGCCCGGGCCGCATCCGTGAATCGCAGCTCAATGTCCTGGTTTTTCAACAGGCGAATAAAATGTTTTAGGTGGATATCCAGTATTTTTCCAGCTACGGCCTCCTGGATCGGCGAGAAAGGGACGAGGTGCATGCCCCGGCCTAGCATTTCAGGCCGGAATGCGCGGGTGCCATCCGGCATTCTGGCGTCGGCCATGACCGCTCGTAATTCGTCTTTGGATGGGATGTGTCCCCGATCGAACTGTTCCATCATCCATTCGCTGCCGATGTTGGAGGTGAATATGATGATGGATTTGCTGAAATCTCCTTTTTTCCCTTGCTTATCGGTCACCATGCCTTCGTCCAGGATCTGCAGAAAGATGTCGTAAACACTCTGATGGGCTTTTTCGATCTCATCAAACAAGACCACTGAATAAGGTTTTTGCCGGATTTTATTGACCAACAGTCCGCCTTCCTTGTACCCGATGTAGCCGGGAGGCGAGCCGTAAAGCAAGGCCGCCGAATGGGCTTCCTTGAACTCGGACATATCAAAACGGATCAGAGCATTCTGATCGTTGAACAACAGGTCGGCCAGAGATTTCGCCAGCTCCGTTTTGCCGGTTCCGGTGGGCCCGAGGAAAAAAAATGCAGCGGCCGGTTTATTGGCTTCCCGCAGTCCGGCACGTGACCGGCGTAATGCCTGGGCTACCATTTCCAGCGCCTGGTCCTGACCGACCACCCGTTTTTGCAGAAACGCTTCCATTTGTAGCAGTCTTTTCTGCTCTTCGGACTGGATCTTACCCATGGGGATACCCGTCATATAGGCAATGGTCGCCGTAATATCTTCCGGTGTGACCGTGGATTTCACTTCCACTGTCCATGCTTTGAGTAGGTCCAGTTTTTGCTCAAATCGCTCGGCCCAGGTTGCTCCGGAGTCGTCGGTGTCTGCCGGTTGATCATTCTCAAGCCTTTGGGTCAGGAGGTGGGATAACCGCTGGGTAATGGCCGCATCCAGTGCTTCGGTTTTGGTTTGATAGGATGCATCATCCACCGCCAGAGTTTTAACTTCCTCCAGCCACTCTTTTTCGATCTGATCCAGCTCCATTTTATTCGTCTGGTTCATGACCACCACCGATGCCATGGTAAAGTCCTGGACCTCAAGGGCAGCGGTGGGCAGCTTTTTATTGCCCAGGTACCGTTTAGCCAGTTGTACACATAGAGGCAACGCATCTTCATCCAGTTGCACGCCATGAAATGCTTCGTACCGGGGCACCAGACCCTTCAGCATCCGGATCGCAAGGATTTCCGATGGCTCCGGGATCTGAAGCCGTGAAAACCGTCGCTGGAAAGCCGCATCGCTCTCAAAGTACTTCTGGTACTCCACCTCGGTAGTGGCTCCAATGCAGGTAAGCTCCCCCCGGGCCAATTCCGGCTTCAATA
This sequence comes from Saprospiraceae bacterium, assembly GCA_020436785.1. GTDB lineage: Bacteria > Bacteroidota > Bacteroidia > Chitinophagales > Saprospiraceae > JAGQXC01. Next base: position 21,787 of record JAGQXC010000408.1, read on the forward strand.
GATTGACGGCGCCGGAACCCACCGAGCCATTGGGGTCGAGTAAGGTATGGATCTCATCGATAAACAGGATGGCATTGCCCAGTGCCTTGATTTCCTGCAGGACGGCTTTGAGCCTTTCTTCGACTTCCCCTTTGTAGGCGCCGGCTACCAGGCGGCCATTGACATCCAGTTCGAATATCGAAGCATTTTTTAACCGCTCCGGCACGCGATCATTGAGAATATTCAGCGCCAGTCCACCTACGATGGCGGTCTTGCCGACTCCCGGCTCGCCGGTGATGATGACATTGGGAGAGATCCGCTTACCAAGAAATTCAACCAATTTTTTCAATTCTTCATCACGCCCGATAACCGGATCAACTTTTCCCTGTTTGGCTTCCGAGGTCAGGTCCTTGCAATACTTTTCCAGGGCTTTCTTACTGGTAGAGGCACTGGATGAAGGTTGCTTAGGGATTGGCCCGGATTCGTCTGCATTAACATCTTGCAATGCTCCAACCAGGTTGGACTGTTTCTCACGGCCTTCCCGAATTTGCTGTACGTCGAGAGGGAAACGCTTCAACTGGCTGGCCGTAAAGCCCACTTCCGGCGTACAGAGCGCCTCCAGTAGGGTCAGTGGTGTGATCTGTGCTTCAAATCTATTTTTCCGCAGCCGGTTGGCTTCTTCCAGGACTTGCTGCACCTGCTCATCCGCTGGTGGGGAATCTACCATAAGAGCAGATTTCGGGGCATTTTCAATACGCAGTTCAGCCCAGGCTCGAAGGCGATGTACGTTTTGATCAAGATCTTCTAAAAAAGGATGTAGTCCAATTTCTTCATATAACATACTCCAAAGTAAATGCTCACAAGAAAATACAGGTTGATGGTACTCTCTGGCCTTATTTATTGCAGTTATAATACCGAATTCTGCTTTATTATTCAATGGAAGGTTAGTGTTAAGTGACATTAAATTGACTAAGATGTTAATTAAATATTTATTTTAAGTAAACTAAATTAACGAGTGGATGACAATCTCCAAATTCAATAATTGGTTTTAAAACGCAATTCCAATCTTGTTGAGCCTCAAACTCGGTGATAATATCATCAATATACTCTAACTCCCTATCAGTTATTTTATCCAAAGTAAATTTTATTTGTATTTCACCAGTTGATAACACTTCAAAAGAAATGCTCTTGAAATTATCATTTATATTACGATGCATAGCATCACACAGATTACAAGATTGATATTTAACTTCTAGTGAAATCATATAATTTCTGTTTTTGAAAATAAAAGATAATCCAGCCATTTATAATATTTAGGCTCCCATTCATTTATAGTTTCATTAAATTGATCCTTCGAAATATAAACTTCATTGAGATTTACATCATATTTACTCAAAATATTTTGAACATTATTTTTTATTTTTTTGGATAATGTATGTTCCTTTAATAAAACAATCTGAATAGTAATTTTATTACCATCCATTCTATAACTTATGTCAAGAATATTTTCATCAATGTTAATTAAAAAACATTTAATTAAATTATATTTTAAATCTATATAATCTATATTATATTTTACTTCTGTCATGGCTTCCAAAATGGATTAGTCGGAACAATACTTGGACTAGAGGTTCCTTTTATTAAAAAAACATTTGTCTTTTGGCTTAAAATACCTTTTCCCTTGTTAACATTTGTTCCATTGATTTTATTATATCGGAAAACCGAATGCCCGGTCTTTGTTTGACCTAAATATTTTGCTTTACCTGTATGAACTGCATCTAAAATTTCTTGTGCATCTTCTAAGCTATCAAGATATGATTTTTCTGTTTTGTCTTTAATATGACGCAATTGTTTTTGTCTAGAAATTTTCTTACTTATTTTTTTTATTAAATTGTTTAATTTTATTTTTTCAATTACTTTTTTTATTCCGTATCCCAGAACAGCTACACTTATTGCTGTAGCAAAAGAAATTATTAAAGAATTATTTGTAATAGTACACAATCCACCTTTAGGAACAGGTAAAAGCGTTGATACAGGTAAAACAAGTGATTTGGGTTTTGATTTACTTTTCCTGTTTGGTCTTGGGATAGAAACCATTCCCATATCTTGGCAAGTTAAAACGGGTGACCCTAAAAAGGGAAATGGTTCTCCTTCCGGATTTACGGTCAAGCTACCCATAAAAATCTCACCATCATTAGTCGGAGGCTTAACGAACATTCCTCCTATTGGTATATGTGGTACGGTTGAAATAACAGTAGTCCCTGCTTGGGCTCTTGGGATACCGTTTACAAAAATTGAAGCACCCACCATTGGCACAAACTCCATCGGATCAAAGACCATCCCGATAAACGGATGCGGGATCGGCACCGGCGGCACCGGCCCCGGGGGCTGGATGATGTGGATATCCACCCCCATCACGATATCGAATTGTTTTCCGACGAACATGGTATCTTAAATTAGGATACAGGCAGCAATTCTTGCCAGCGTTCTCCCAGTAAGTTATTCATTTTTTGCTGTATTTGCCAGTATTCTTCTTTCTTTCCGGATTGCTGGCAGATCTTCAAGGCGGCCTGTCCGGCAAACGGTAACATGGTGCCCTGACGGATTTCGTCTGGCAGCAAAGCCACCTGTTCGATGTATTGCTGATATCGTTTTAATGCTTCCACATTCCTCCTCAGTTTTTCATGGCAGAATGCGGTCATACGCAGGGCTTCCGCCCGGTGAAAATGAATGATGCCTCCCGTAGCCCAGTCGACCTGGTCTTCTGGTAACGGTAGCATCCCGGTCAGACGCTGGCCAGCCGTCTGGTAAACCTCGAGGGCGGCAGCAAAATCCGGTTTTTTCAGCGACAGGAATCCGGCAGCCTTGAAGAAGAGTGCCTGAACGGCCAGCTGATCGAACAAGTTGCCACCGGGAAGATCGATCTTCAGATCCGGCATCTCCGCCAGCAGCGGTTTATCTTTTGCTGCTTCCGCCACCCTGATCGCTTCATCAAAGGCTGTAATGCCGGCATTGGTTTTACCTGTCTGCATAAATCCATTGCCAGTAACACAAAGGACTGCGATCTCCAGGTGGGGAAAGCCAATCTCACGGGCCAGGGCCACGGCAGTGCGGGCTCTGGCCTGGATCAATTCCGCATCCTGCTGGCCGACGGCCTGGGTCAGCTCGTAAAAGGCTTTGCGGAAATGGGTGCAGGCATCCTCCTGATCCCCGTATTCACTCATCAGTTCCCGGATTGCATTGGTCATATCGAGGTTGGCCTCCAGCAAGGCGAGGGATTCCGGATGGGCCTTGATTAAATCACGCAGGTGTTCCTGACCTTTTACCTCGCAGACCATCAGCCGGATTTTTTCCGGGATCGGTAGAGCCAATGCATCCTTCCACCAGCGTTGCCAGCCGTCCGGTTTGCTGATCACTGATGGAGAAAGAAAAGCAATCACCTTACTATCATCCAGCTCCAGGCTATCGGCGAAATGAAAAAAATCGCGCAGGAAGCCCAGGGCGAGGTTATCCGCAGATTCGTCATACCCCGATCGCCAATCCAGATAGATGTCGTCCTCCGCCAGATCCTCCCGGTCGGCATCCACCATTTGGGAAAGTTCTTCAGCCAATGCCCTTCCGTATCCCCGAGAATCGGCAAACGGGGTCTCGAAGCGCAGAAAAATATCGGGGGTGTCGCTGGACTCATCGGCATTCACCTGAAAGAAGGCATCGATCATCGTCCGCTCATCCTGGTCGACCAGCCAGCAGCAGGTGGCTGCCGGCAAAGTCATAAATCCTTCCCACTTAAGCTGTAGGTCAGCCAGTCGACGAGTGATGGCATTTTCAGATAATTCGGATACCGGTAGCTTGTTCATGGATGGTCTTCGTAGCGATGCATTGGTTTCCAGGTCTTTTTCGATTAAACTATACTTCTCGTTTGGTTATCTGTTAACTTTATTCTAATGCAAAACCATACAACGTAATTGTATGAAAGTACTAAAATATAGCTTCATCTCCCAGCTTTTTTCCAAAATATATGGTATATTAATACAGTAATCCATTCGTTTTCTAACTGAATGATATCTTTTCACTAATTACTTGATCCTCATGGGAATGTCAATTACCAACAAGAAACAGCGCCGGTTGTCCATGTTCTTATTTGCACTATTCTTCCTGGTGGCCGTGGCCCTTACCAGCTTTTCTTTCCTGCGCACGGTTAAGGTGACTCAAGAAGCCCCGGCTCAGGAACTCAAAGACTTGAAGGCGAAAGAGGCTGTTATGGTTAACGTAGCACTATATAGTCAAGCACTTCTCCGTTATGAACAAGCACAGAAAAGGAAAGATCCTCAAGTCACTAAATATTCGGCAGAATGTACCAAATATTCAAATGAATCTTATCAACAATTATCAGTTAAGGACTCAACGTCCTTTAAAAATGTTTTATTGATCTTAAACATGGCTAATCAATACCAGGCGTTGATTGCTGAGTTTGAAAAGAATGATTCCGGTGATGCCAAATTACAAGAAGAAATAAAGAGTCTCAAAGAAAAGATCGATCAATTGAAAGAAGATAATGGAAAGCTCACAGATGATAAGAGAAATCTAGAGTCAGACTTAAGAAATATGCAACAGATTCAATCTTTGAAAAACCCAGCATCAACAGTAATTCCGACTCAAATCAGTGTCAATGATGAAAAACCAGAGCTTGTAAGAAAAGCCAAAGAAATTGAAAATAAATACAACAAATTAAAGCAAGAAGCAAGCAATTTAATAAATGATCTATTAATCAAGGTAAACGATATTAAGAGTGCACCCGCACTTGCAAACAACAATGGCAATAAAAATGAAATTATCTCGGCTTTGAATAATTTTAAAACAATAATTTTAAATCAAAATTAAAATGAATTCAATAAGCCCAGAGGAAGAAGATAATACAAGTATCTCCAGGAGTTCATGGCAGATCGAAATCATTATTTCAGGGGGAGCCATATACTCCTTATATCAATTATCGGATAATTTATACACAATTGTAGAAAATATTGGCATCTCATTAGAAAGCATTAATCTGTCGCTAATATTGTATGAATTGTTTGCTGTTTGCAACGCTTTCTATAAAATTATTATCTATATTTTTTGTTATTCACATAATATTAAGAGTTTATTGGATTTGCTTAATTCTTTTAAAGAAATTGTATCCAAATGAAATCAATTTTAATAATTTACAACTACTTGGGCCTTATTTATCACTCGCAAGTAAATTCAATCTTCAACGAAAAATAATTGCAGTAGATAGATTATCCAGTTTCATATTTATCTGGGCAATAACTTTAGCTGCGATCCTAACTGGCATATCAATTGTCTTTGGGATAATAATTCTTCCTTCGGTATTAAGACATAAAGGGTTATTAAATCCTTTTTTATCTGGTATCATTGCAGTGATCCTCCATGGAAGCGCAATAGTCTACATGATCGATACGATATTTCACGGAATTATTAGAAAAAGCTATACTTTTGCCAAAGGATATTATCCCTTCTTTATTTTTTGGAATAGTCTGAGCCTGGGAATTATATGGCGACCAATATTACAAATAATTTATTCTAATTTACTTAATAAAAGAAAAACAACTTTATTGCTTTCATTAGTATCCGCTTTTTCTGTTCTATTAACTGCTGATAGCAATGACATTGAAAGTTTATTTAATATCAATGGCGAAACAAATGAAAAATATGTGATGGACGAATCGAGATATTTAGATAATTATATATCGAATAGGAATAAACTTGATGGATCTTATATTCAATCGGGAGTAATAACAGATAGTTATTTAAAAGTTATTAATTATGATATTCTTTCTAGCAAGAATCGTGATTCTTTGAATACAAATAAGCTAAAGTATTCCATTTTTATTGAAGTCAGAATCGATGATTCCTTATACGAACATTTGGAATGGGCAGGAGTAAATAACCTTCAAAAGCAATTTGGCCTACAAACTGTAATTAATATTGAACATTTAAAAAAACAATTACATTTGCTAGAAGTGAATAATGAACTATTGGATAATAAAATAATTATTCCATTTTGGAAAGAATAATTAACACCGTACAAACTAATCTTCAGTAATTGTTAAAGAGTATTTTCTATTTATTGGTATAAAGATTAGTAATAAAATTAGTATTTTAATATAAAAAGGCCAGTAATAAATGGTGTCCACAAAGGCATTTAAGAGAATAAATCCAAACCACAGACTAATTTCAATAACGGTTTTCATTCTCGACTTCTCCTCAGTTGTAGAAAAGGTTCTAAGATGCTGGTTATTTTTATTGATTGTGATTTCATATTTATCATTAATGTAACTTGTAATTTTAATGATTATATTATATAAATTCTCATCAAAATCTCTAAATTCATGTTGGCTTATTTTTCTTACACTACGTCGAGTTGAAACCAATTTCTCATTGTAATAAATCTTCTCGCATCCCAACGGCCAACTACGATAAATTCTTATTGTATTTGAACCACTTTCGAAAACGAACCATGAACCATTAAGAGTTATATGTGATTTATCAGGCAACATAAATATAAATTTATTCTAATGAAATAGTTTGAAAACTAAATATAATAATACTATTTCATTCTAAATCCACACCAATTTATGATCTCTGCAAAATCTTCTTCAGTTATTGGCTGGCAATAAATTGTAATATCCTTTTTTATTGATTTAACACGCAACCCAGATTCAGTCTGATTTATATTAACAATATCATTTTTATTAATTTCAATATTAATTCCTCCTTTATAAATTAATTTATCCTTAAGTAATATTAATTCGGGGGAAAGTGTAGTCAAATAATTAAATATCAAAATAAATACAGCCAAAATCAATGACCCCTTTTCTAACATAAGTCTTGCGGAAAACATATACAGAATAAGTAATATGCCCAAAATTAGTAAGTAAAATTTTAATTTTTGTTTAGGATTATAATTAATATAGGATTTTCTTAATTTAATACGAGCCATATTTCTTAATATTGCTAACTCCTGATATACAAAAGTTAATGGTGTTACGAGCAAAAATAAGTAAAATATTTTAATAAAATAATTGTATGCCATATTTTCATAATATGACATACCAACTGCAGATAAAATGGCGTACACTAAGATTACTAATACAGTTTTCATTTGACATTTATCTACTTACAAAACTATACTTTCTTCCATTCAGTCAAATACTTCACATATTTATTAGAAATAATTTTCAAATCAATTTTATATTCTTTGCGATTTGTTTTAATTATCAAGTTGTCATTTTCAGACTCCAATAATATGTTTAAGATATTTTTCTTTCCTATTACTTTTGTGAAATCCTTATCAATAATTAGATAATTTGGCAATACTATTAATTCATTGAAACGGTAGACATAACACCTGATAATAAAAATTATACCCAAAAAACTTAAACCATAATCAAAGTTTTTTATTTTATTGGTTTTTAAATTTATTGTAATCACAATAATTGGTATTATTATTATTAACGCGTTGAGTGGTTAAGCTGCCAAAGCATGTTTGGTTTGGTTTATGGGCCGGTTGTTTAAATAATTCCAGTATTGCTTAAAAGTTTTGGCTGCAACTTTCGTGATGATCCTGATTTCAAAACC
>JAGQXC010000409.1 GCA_020436785.1 Saprospiraceae bacterium
GTTGCAGCCCGGCGGCAATTTTTTCCATATCGGGCTTACGCAGCGCCCGGTCGAGCACCACGTGATAAATTTTTTTCACCCGGTGACGGGGATGGGATAATTTAAGCGCCAGGTCGCCATCATTGGTCAGCAGTAGCAGACCGGTGGTATTCCGGTCCAGCCGGCCCACCGGGTAAACCCGGTCCTTCACCTTATTTTTGATCAGGTCCATGACCGTCTTCCGGCCTTTTTCGTCTGATGCCGTGGTGATGGTATCCTTGGGTTTGTTCATCAGGATGTAGACCATACGGGATACCGGTTTGACCGGTTTCCCGTGATAGTGCACTTTGTCGGATTTCTGAACCCGGAAGCCAATGTCGGTGACCAGGTTTCCGTTGACCCGCACTTGCCCTTCTTTGATAAATTCGGCACATTTACGACGGGACCCGATGCCACACAGAGCAAGAAACTTGTTCAACCGCATGTCATCCGGTTCTTCAGCCGGTGGCTCCGGATGGTGCCCGGCAGACTTTTCCGGGTTACGGGGTGATTTTTTACGTGGATCAGAAGGGGATTTCTTCATCGTCATTCATTCGGGAAGGCCGGGTAATCATGTTATTAAACGGATTATTGATATCCGGTGGTCCGCCAAAGGGATTCATATCCAGTTCGTCCAGATTGGTGAATTTGGCAAATTGATTGACAAATTTCAGCTGGATGGTACCGACTGCACCATTCCGGTGTTTAGCGAGGATGATTTCACTGATCCCTTTGGGAGCGCCCAGATCGTCTTCGAGTTCATAATAATCGGGCCGGTAAATAAAGGTTACGATGTCAGCATCCTGTTCGATGGCACCGGATTCCCTCAGGTCGGAGAGTTGCGGACGTTTGTTTCCGCCCCGTGTTTCAACTGCCCGGCTCAACTGGGACAGGGCGATAACCGGCACATTCAGTTCCTTGGCCAATGCCTTTAGCGAGCGGGAGATCTGTGAGATCTCTTGTTCACGGTTACCTCCTTTGCGTTCGCCACCTCCCGTCATCAGTTGCAGGTAATCGATGATAATCAGGTCGATGTTGTGCTGCATCTTGAGCCGGCGGCATTTTGCGCGCAATTCAAAGATGTTGATGGCAGGTGTATCGTCAATGTAAATAGGAACTTCACTGAATTTTTCGATGGTAGCATGCAACTGTTGCCATTCGTATTCTTCGAGGTTGCCATTTCTGAGTTTTCCACTGGGGATCTCCGATTCCATTGAGATCAGACGCTGCGTCAATTGGAGGTTGGACATCTCCAGGGAGAAGAAAGCAACCGCATGACCGAACTCGATGGCGGCATTGCGGGCCAGGGCCAGTGTAAAAGATGTTTTTCCCATACCGGGACGGGCGGCTACAATGATCAGGTCAGATCGTTGCCATCCGGCTGTCATTTTATCCAGATCATGGAACGCACTTCCAATACCGGTGAGACCATCTTCTTTGGCGGTGATCGTTTCCAGTTGTTTTTGCGCCTTGATTGCCAGTGACCCCAGGCTTTCGTACGCGCGATTCAGGTTTTTGTCGGTGATGTCGAACAGGTGTCGTTCGGCGTCATCCAGCAGTTGGAACACGTCGGTGGTATCCTCAAACGAGTCATTGATGATGGAAGTACTTACCCGGATGAGCTCCCGCTGGATGTGCTTTTGGGCAATCAGCCGTGCGTGGTATTCAATGTTTGCCGCACTGGCAACCCGGTTAGTCAGTTCGACGAGGTACTGGGGGCCGCCAATCTTATCCAGCTCACCGGATTTCTTTAATCCTTCATGTACAGTGAGCAAGTCAATGGGCAGGGACCGCTCAAAGAGGTGCAGCATGCTCCGGTAAATGGCCTGGTGTCCCGGGAGGTAAAAGGACTCGGGGCGCAGGATATCCAATACGATGGCCAGGGCGTCTTTGTTGGTCATGATGGCCCCCAAAACGGCTTCTTCCAGGTCCACCGCCTGGGGTTGAACCCGGCCATAAACCAGACTGCTCATGTCGCTCTCCTTGCGCAACGAACTGTAGCGGGGATTATTCAGTGATTTAACTTGATTGCCTGGTTCCAACATCTCAGCCATAATCCGGTTACCGGTTTCAATTTTTCGACAATTGTGAGCAGAATCAATGCGACAAAGCTAGCAAGGAAATATGAAGAATTTTTACCAACTGTCCTAAGTATCAAACCATGAAATGTGAACAATTAGTTTAATTGATGTTGAAAAAATGTGAAATGATGTGGATAATGTGTTAATAACCGGTGGAAAACCCGGTATAACCCAACCCTCAAGTTGACAGGGGTGCTAAACGGTTTTACAGAAAGCTTTTTTATATTAATTATTAATTGCATGTATAAGCCATGCAATTTATTATGAAAATGTTTATATGTTTTTTTGTGTAATATGAGCGATGTTATCGGGCTTCAAAGGCAAGGTCCAGCCGTGTATCTACCGTCCGCGAAGAGAAACCTCGCAATCGTAAGCGAATCTCTACCGAATAGACAGAACTGGAGAGGTAATCCTTGACATCGATCAGCGTCGGAAACAACTGCAGGTTACTTCCGGTATTGAGGGGTACCGGTTCCATAAAGGCAATTTCCCTTTTGGTAGGATTCTTTTTGGTATAGATACGAACCGAAATGTTTTCAATGAATTGATAAGTCGGAGAGCCATCGAGGGCGATCAACCGGCATTGCAACGGATTTATTTTGGTGAGGTCGTCCAGCGTCAGGTTGTGCGATTTCAACTGGGCATTCAGTGAACTGGGTATGTTTTCCACCAAGAAGTAATGGGTCTCCACCGTGTTAAGTCCCGCCGGAATCGTGAACGAAGTGGTACTCTCTACGGTAAAAATGGCTTTGGATACCTCGTCCTTGCGGCATCCACTGAAGAGGTACATTCCTATCACCAACCAAAGCCACCGGGCCATTTCCTTGCATTTACTTACCTAAACAGGAAAATGGTAAAAAAATTTTAATTTACCCGTAAATTGATTAGCTCGATAACCACCAGCTATGGGTGAACAGAAGGTAGACCTGATTCGTGATGAGACCAATATGCGTTTGTTCATGCAGGCGTTGCTCAATGATGTGAAGGCCTTGTCCTACATGTTGGAGAATGACCTGTTTGAAAATGACATTACGCGGATCGGAGCTGAGCAGGAAATGGTCCTGATCGACAACCGTACCCTCAAGCCGGCACCGGTTGCCATGGAAGTGCTGGAGAAATTGGAGCATTACCCATGGATGAGTACCGAACTTGCCAAGTTTAATCTTGAAATCAATCTGGATCCCCGAAAGCTGGCCGGAAAATGTTTTTCGGAAATGCTTGCTGAAGGGCGCGATCGTCTGGAGATCATTCAAAAGGAGCTCAAGAAGCATGGCGCTTCCCTTATCTTAACCGGCATTTTACCGACCTTGCGCAAGTTCGACCTGGAGATGGAAAACCTCACCCCCAAACCCAGGTATTATGCCCTGATCAATGCCATTAATAAGCAATTAATGGCAACGGATTATCAGGTCAGGTTGGAAGGCATTGACGAACTGTTGCTGAAACATGATTCGCCCCTGATCGAAGCATGCAATACCAGCTTTCAGGTCCACCTGCAAGTCAGCTCCCACGAATTTGTAAAAATGTATAACCTGTCCCAGGCTCTTGCCGGTCCGGTCCTGGCCATTGCAGCCAATTCACCTCTGGTCTTCGGAAAGCGGTTGTGGCATGAATCAAGGATTGCCATGTTTCAGCAGGCGTTGGACACCCGGTCCTCTCATCGTCATTTGCGTGAGCGCAGTCCCCGGGTGCATTTTGGCAACAACTGGATCAATAATTCGATCCTGGATATTTACCAGGAGGACATCGCCCGTTACCGGGTATTATTGGGTTCAGACATTGAGGAAGATGCCCTGGCAGTTCTGAAAGAAGGTAAAATACCCAAACTGAAAGCCTTACAAGTCCACAATTCCACCGTATACCGTTGGAACCGGCCGTGTTACGGCATCAGCGACAATGGTAAACCCCACTTGCGGATTGAAAACCGTGTTTTTGCTTCCGGGCCTACGGTCATGGATGAGGTAGCCAATATGGTGCTTTGGCTGGGTGCCATGTGCGGATACCGGGAACACATCCTCGATGTCCGGCAGTTGCTTACATTTGAAGATACCCGCGACAATTTTGAGAAAGCCGCCAAGTTTGGTATCGATACCAAGTTCAATTGGTTTGGAGACAATAAGATTGCCGCGACCGATCTCATCCTCCAGGAAATATTGCCGGTTGCGGAAGAAGGGCTGAAGCTTCACCAGGTCGATCAGGAGGACATTGACCATTTTCTCGGCATCATCCGGGAGCGGGCTAAGAGCCATATGAATGGCGCGCGGTGGGCATTGCGGTCGTTCAGCAAGCTGATTAAAGAAACCAGTAAAGATGAAGCGCTGACTGTTTTGACCAATGCCATGAAAGACCATATCAATCAGGGCGGACCGGTTCATGAATGGCCGTTGGCCGATCTAAAAGACCTAAAAGATTACCAACCTGTGAATTTAAAAGTATCCGAATGCATGACGACCGATTTGTTCACTGTTCAAAAGGACGACCTGATCCGGCTGGTTGCGGAGATGATGGACTGGCGTAAAGTCAGATACATGCCTGTCGAAGACGACAAAGGTCGGCTGGTCGGACTGGTGACCTCCCGGTTGTTGCTTCGTTTTTATACCCAACTTTCCAATCCGATGGCCAATACCCTGAGTACGGTGGAGGATATCATGATCAAAGAACCCATCACCATCTCTCCGGATGCCAAGGTTATGGAAGCCATGCAAATCATGAAAGAAAACCGTATTGGGTGTTTACCTGTTACTATTCATGACGAGCTGGTTGGAATCATCACCGAAATGGATTTTCTCCGCATGTCCACCCGGTTGCTGGAAAGACTATCAACACTTTCCGGAGAAGCCATGCCCAGCTCCGAGGAATAACCATTAATTACGTACTTTTGTACGCCTGAATTTCGTACACCTTTTAAAACGATAAGTGGAAATGATGCCATTTGATATTGACATGATTCGCGCTTTTTATAAAGCACTTCCCGGACGCATCGCCGATGCCCGTAAAGTTTTGAATCGACCGATGACGCTCACAGAAAAGATTTTGTTCTCCCACCTTCACGAGGACTCTCCCCTGGCCGACCATGGCAGGGGTAAGGACTATGTCTTTTTTGCACCCGACCGGGTAGCCATGCAGGATGCTACGGCACAAATGGCCTTGCTGCAATTTATGATGTGTGGACGCGATAAAACCGCAGTGCCCAGTACCGTCCATTGCGATCACCTTATCCAGGCTGAAGTCGGTGCAACCGCCGACCTGAAAAATGCCCTGAACATCAATTCGGAAGTATATGATTTCCTGTCTTCGGTCTCCAATAAATACGGCATCGGATTCTGGAAGCCCGGCGCAGGCATTATCCACCAGATTGTGTTGGAAAATTACGCATTTCCCGGCGGCATGATGATCGGAACTGATTCCCATACGCCTAATGCCGGAGGGTTAGGCATGGTAGCCATCGGAGTAGGTGGCGCCGACGCCGTCGACGTGATGGCAGGCATGGGATGGGAGCTCAAAATGCCGAAATTAATTGGTGTCCATCTAACCGGCCAGCTGAGTGGATGGACATCGTCAAAAGATGTCATCCTAAAAGTAGCTGGAATTTTGACCGTGAAGGGCGGAACCGGCGCCATTGTCGAATATTTTGGTGAAGGAGCACGGTCGCTTTCCTGCACCGGTAAGGGAACCATTTGCAACATGGGTGCGGAAATCGGAGCAACCACATCCACCTTTGGCTACGATGAATCGATGGATCGTTACCTGCGGGCAACCGGCCGCGCAGAGGTTGCTGATCTGGCCACGGCAATCGGCGAACATCTGACCGGTGATGAAGCTTGTTATGCCAACCCGGAAGATTATTTCGATCAGGTCATCCACATCGATCTCAGTACCCTGGAACCGCACATCAACGGACCATATACTCCGGACCTGGCCTGGCCGATTTCGAAATTTGCCGAAGCCGTTAAAGAAAACGGATATCCCGAAAAATTGGAAGTGGGACTGATAGGTTCCTGCACCAATTCCTCCTACGAAGACCTGGATCGGGCAGCCTCTTTGGCTAAACAGGCCGTTGCCAAAAAATTAAAGGTCAAGTCGGAATTTACCGTCACTCCGGGTTCGGAGCAGATCCGGTTTACCGTGGATAGAGATGGACAATTGGCAGATTTTGAAAAAATGGGCGGTGTGGTCCTGGCCAATGCTTGCGGTCCCTGTATCGGTCAATGGGCCAGGCATACCGATGATCCCAACCGGGCCAATTCAATTATTACTTCGTTCAACCGGAATTTTTCCAAACGTAACGATGGCAACCCACAAACCCGGGCTTTTGTGGCTTCTCCCGAGATCGTAACCGCCATGGCCATTGCCGGAGAGATGACCTTTAATCCGTTGACCGATGAATTAATCAATGAAGACGGTCAGAAGGTTAAACTTGATCCGCCGACTGGCGTGGAGTTGCCCCCCCAAGGATTTGCGGTTGATGACCCGGGTTTTGAAGCACCGGCGAAAGATGGCAGTAACATAGATGTCAAGGTGGATGCCAAATCCGACCGGCTTCAGTTGCTTACTCCCTTTGATCCCATCACCCAGGACCAACTCCGGGGTATGCGATTGTTGATCAAGGCCAAAGGTAAGTGTACCACGGACCACATTTCCATGGCCGGCCCCTGGCTTAAATTCCGGGGACACCTTGAAAACATTTCCAACAATTGTTTCATTGGAGCAATCAACTACTTCAATGATGAAATGAATAAAGTCCTGAACCTGGAATCCGGAGAATACTTGCCGGTTCCGGAGAGTGGTAAATTGTACAAATCCAAAGGGATCAGTACGGTGGTATTTGGGGAGGAAAATTACGGGGAAGGAAGTAGCCGTGAGCATGCGGCCATGGAGCCCCGCTTTCTGGGGGTTAAGGCAGTCATTGTGAAGTCTTTTGCCCGCATCCACCAGACCAATCTGAAGAAGCAGGGCATGCTTGCGTTGACGTTTGTGAATCCGGATGACTATGAAAAGGTGCGTCAGGACGACCTGATCGATATCGAAGGCTTTGATCATTTTACTCCGGGGAAGAATTTAACCGTTGTCTTACATCATGCCGACGGCACTTCGGACCGATTTGAAGTGGAACACACCTACAATAAGGCTCAGATTGCCTGGGTAAATGCCGGATCGGCTTTGAATAAAATCCGTAAGGATATGGGTATTTGATCTCACTGAATTCAGATCCTTTTAGGGCCAAAAGTTTTAAAGGAGTCCGCTTGGGCTCCTTTTTTTATTGCCGAGGATATATGTGGGATTTTGTAATTTAATGGCCTATTCCTAATTACAAAACTTGAAACTATGCTAAAAGAATTCAAAGAATTTGCCTTGAAGGGCAACATGATGGATCTTGCCATCGGCTTCATCCTGGGTGCTGCCTTTGGGACGGTGGTCACCTCGCTTACCAACGACATCCTGATGCCGGTCGTATCCGGTATATTCGGTTCTCCGGACTTTTCCAACCTGTTCATGGTGCTCAAGGAACCTGCCGACCTGACGGATGTCAATATGGCTTCTGCCGACGCCATTCGCGATGCGGGGGGTGCTGTACTTGCTTATGGTAAATTCATTAATGCCATCATCTCATTCCTCCTCGTTGCTTTTGCTTTGTTTTTTGTGGTAAAAGGGCTCAATAAAATGAAGAAAAAGGAAGAAGCTCCACCACCTGCTCCTGCCGGCCCCACCGCCGAAGAGCTGTTGGCCGAGATCCGGGACGAACTAAAAAAGAAATAACGGATTCTTTAGGATATGGCAGGATAGGAGTAGTCCTCCTCCGGATAGTGATTCTTTTATCCTGCCGTTTTTCATTCCCTGGTAGCCTTCCTCGGCCAAAATTAGAGGATCAGAAAACCGGATTATCCTGCTTTGGCTTTTTCTTCGTCTTTTAAAGCTCTCCGCAGAATTTTCCCAACATTGGTTTTTGGCAATTCTTTGCGAAACTCCACATATTTGGGCACCTTGTAACCGGTCAGATTTTCCCGGCAATAAGCAATCAATTCATCTTGAGTAAGGCTTTTGTCTTTGGGAACTACAAATACCTTCACCACTTCCCCACTCTTCTCATCATCCACACCGATTGCCGCCACTTCAAGGACCTTGGGGTACGAGGAGACGACGTCCTCGACTTCATTGGGATATACATTGAATCCAGATACCAGGATCATGTCTTTCTTGCGGTCTACGATCCGGAAGAATCCGTCTGCATCCATCATGCCGATATCTCCGGTTGAAAGCCACCCATCCTTAATGACTTTGGCTGTTTCTTCGGGCTGGTTGAAATAACCCTTCATGACCTGGGGGCCACTGACTTGGATTTCACCGGGTTGATCGATGCCCTGGATGATGCCTTCTTCATTGACAATGCGAACATCCGTCGAAGGTACCGGCAATCCGATGCTCCCCAACCGGCCACGGCCATCCAGTGGGTTAACACTGACCACCGGCGAAGATTCGGTCATGCCATACCCTTCGGAAAGTTGACAACCGGTGACTTCTTTCCAGCGTTCCGCAACGGCTTTTTGAACCGCCATGCCACCGCCTACCGTAATCTTCAGCGTACTGAAATCGATCGTTTTAAATTCATCGTGATGAATCAGGGCGTTAAATAAGGTATTGATGCCTGTCATCAGAGAAATCGGATATTTTTTCCATTCCTTGATCAATCCTGGTAAATCCCTGGGATTGGTAATTAATATGGTACGCGCCCCGATGCTGAATAACGCCAGGCAATTGACGGCAAAAGCGAAAATATGGTACATAGGCAACGGAGAAAGAACCGTTTCCTGTCCTTCTTTTAAAAAAGGGAGCATCACCGACCGGATCTGCATCATATTAGCCACCATGTTGCGGTTGGTAAGCATGGCTCCTTTGGCCAGACCGGTCGTTCCTCCGGTGTATTGCAACATGATGACGTCGTCGGGTCCGGAAGGAAAGTCCTTGATCGAGAACCTTTTGCCTTGTTTGAGCGCTTCCTTGAAGGTAACCGTGTTTGCCAATTGGTATTTGGGGACCATTTTCCGGATCCTCCGGATAACAAAATTGACAATGAAACCCTTGATGGGGCCCAGCATTTCACCTATGCTGGTGACCAGGACGATTTTAATTCCGGTATCCTGGATGATTTCTTCCAGGTTATGGGCAAAATTTTCAACGATCAGAATGGCTTTGACGCCGGAATCGTTGAATTGATGTTTCATCTCCCTGGGAGTATACAATGGATTGGTGTTAACCACAATCAATCCGGCACGTAATGCCCCAAATAAAGCAATAGGATATTGGAGCATGTTAGGCATCATCAAAGCGATCCGGTCTCCTGGTTCCAGGCCACGGGAATGCAGATAGGCAGCGAAACGTTTGGATTCGTTGTCCAGTTTGTCAAATGTCAGGCTCTTACCCATGCAAACAAAGGCATCCTTCCCTTTGAACTTGGACATGGTCTCGCTCAATAACGCCAGTAAATCAGGATATTCGTCTGGATTGATGTTCGCTGGAACACCAACCGGATAGTTTTTCAACCAGGGTCTTTCTTCCGCCATTATTTTTGGTTTAAGGCTACTAAATATGCAAAATTATATTGGGTGTGCCGGGTTTTTGGATTGAGAAATTTTGCATTGAGACGGGATACCGGAAATCCCTGAAATATTTTCAGGATTTGATAATGCATCGAATTGCGATCCATTTCCTGGAGGCCTTTATCCGTCGCCAGTACATACTTGAATTGGGTGATTGCCGGGTCCCAATGTTCGGTATATTGTACCGGTTGCTTCGCAAAAAAATCAAGGCCAAATCGGGAAACACCCAGAAATGCCGTGTAGTCCAGTTCCAATTTTTCCTCGCGCATGTAATCAATGGCTTCGGAAGTCAGCTGATAACGCATTAAGGTGGGGTAGAAATGAATGATCAGCCAAAAGTTTAAGGTTACGATCGCAAACAGGGACCAGCCCCAGGCACGATGCATCCAATGGATACGCCGGAGGACTAGCAGGGAGATCGCGGCAAATCCAACCAACAGAATCCAATGCCATGCCGAGGCGGGAAAGATCCATTGGACAATGCCAATACCGGCCATTAATAGAATGATGATAAAATACTGAAGGCGGGTAGTCCAGGCAAATGCCGGATGGCTGGCATTGGAAGGTTCGATCCAGGCACCGATCAATAGGGCCTGCAGGGGAGTGACTACAAACATATAGTGAGGCAACTTATAATGGGAAAAGGTGAAAGCAATAAGCGGTACCAGGATGCCAATGGCCAGGGACGGATGCACCCAATCCCGGCGATCGTCAGCAGATCGGTGCTTCCAGGTCCGCAGGAGCTCCCTGATCAGGGCCGCCCATGCCACCAGCGTCCAGGGTAACAACGACCACAAGGAATTTGTAAAAAAATAATCTGCGCCGGTTTCGTCCTGCCAGCTTGATGCTCCGGTGATGCGTCCAAAACTTTGTTCCCAGAAATAGAAATACAATCCCGAAACACCGGTCCTGCCCAGCACTTCTTTTTCGGGATGCAGATCATACTGCACGTACAACCCATAAAGCATGGGGCTGAGAATGATCAGGACGATCAGCGGAATCAACCAGGTACGTCCCTGGCGCAATACTTGCCATTGCCGTGTCCACCAGGTATGGGTTAACAATACGATCAATGGGACCATCAATCCGATCGGTCCTTTGGCGAGCATGGCCAGTGCAATGCTTGCAGCCAATCCGGTCAAATGCCTCCAATGCCGGTCATCGAGGTATCGTATTCCTTGCCAGATGGCAAAGATGACCAGATTGGTCAACAAGGTGTCGGTCCGGATATCGTGCATAAACAAAAAAGTGGACTGTAACGATGCATACGCGACCGTGGACAGCAGGGCGATCTGCTCCCGTTGATACAGGCGTTTTGCCAGGTGAAAGACCGACCACAATCCCAGGATCATACTCAACATGGAAGGCAGCCGGTAAGACCAGTTATGGACCCCGAACAGGTCGAATGAGAAGGCAGAGAGCCAAAACAGCAAAGGTGGTTTATCCAGGTAATCCTGTCCGGAGAATTGCACTTGCAGGAAGGAGCGGTTCACATGCATGTCCGTAGCGATGGAGGCGTATTGAGCAGCATCGATCTCCATGACAGGTAAAAACATGCCAATGATCCAAATGGAGGCCATCAAACACAGGCACCACCAAAGTGGTTGTGCACGAAAAGTCTGGCGTACAACGTCGGCGAAAGAAGTCATATTCCCGGATTTATTGGAATGGGACAAAGGTACCATATTGGGGCGGGATGATCCTGCCTTATATGATCAATAAAAATATGTAAAGGTGGGTTTAGTACTCCATTTATTAATTGTACCTTTGCCCCGCTAAAATTATTTCTTAACCTTTAAAATCTTCCTTCGACATGCTCGAAGACAAAAAATTGGACCAGGAAACCATAGATGATCAATTGGATAAGGAGAATTACGATCCTGAGGCGGTGGAGATCATGGAGGAATCCGAAGACCTGAGTACGACCCCACACGATGACTTTGATTGGAGCCGGGGCAACCGGAACATCAAATCGTATTCCGAAGACGAATACCAAAAATACGAATCGGACTATACGGAATCATTGAATTCCATTGCCGAGAACGAAATTGTCAGTGGACGGGTATCCGCCGTTTTGAATGGAGATATTGTCCTGGACATCAACTACAAATCGGACGGTCTGGTATCTCTGGGTGAGTTTCGTGACACACCCGACCTCAAAGTTGGCGATACCATTGAAGTCTATGTAGAGAAAAAAGAGGATGAGCGTGGCCAGTTGATCTTATCCCGTCGTAAAGCGAAATTGCTGCGGGCCTGGGAAAGACTCGTAGACTCCTATAATAATGGTACCATCATTACCGGAACTGTGGTCAGTAAAACCAAAGGTGGTCTGATCGTTGATGCCGGTGGATTGGAAACGTTCTTACCCGGATCGCAGATCGATATCAAGCCGATCATCGATTACGATGCCTATGTCGGCAAGACGATGGAATTCAAAGTGGTTAAGATCAATGAATTGATCAAGAATGCGGTGGTATCCCATAAGGCATTGATCGAAAGCGACCTGGCCGAACAACGTGAAGCCATCATCTCCGGTCTGGAAAAAGGTCAGGTTCTGGAAGGCATTGTCAAAAACATCACCGATTTCGGAGCCTTTATGGATCTGGGTGGTGTTGATGGATTGCTCTACATCACCGACATCAGCTGGGGTAGGATCAACCATCCTTCGGAAGTGCTGAAGTTAAATGAGAAAGTCAATGTGGTTGTACTTGACTTTGACGAAAATAAAAAGCGGATTTCTTTGGGATTGAAACAGTTGCAACCCCATCCCTGGGATGTACTGGATGATACCGTTAAAGAAGGAGCAGTCGTTAAGGGCAAGATTGTCAATATTGAAGATTATGGTGCATTTCTGGAAATTACTCCCGGCGTTGAGGGCTTGATCCACGTTTCGGAAGTCAGCTGGAGCAATCAGCCGGTCAATGCCCGTGAATTTTTCCAGTTGGGTCAGGAATTTGAGGCCAAGATCGTGACCATCGACCGCGAAGAGCGCAAGATGTCTCTCAGTCTGAAACAGTTGACCAATGATCCCTGGGATGACCTGGAAACCAAATATCCTATCGGTTCCCGTCATTCGGGTGAAGTGAAAAATCTTACTCCTTACGGAGTATTTGTGGAATTGGAAGAAGGCATTGGAGGAATGGTCCACATTTCAGACCTTTCCTGGACCAAGCGTTATTCGCATCCATCTGAATTCACCAAAGTTGGAGAAAAGATTGAAGTGGTCATTCTAGAGATCGACAAAGACAACCGGAAATTGTCTTTAGGCCATAAGCAGATCGAAGAAAATCCCTGGGATGTATTTGAAACCGTATTCCCGGTAGGATCTTATCACGAAGCCACCATCATCAAAAAAGATGACCGGGGCGCGATCGTTCTCCTCCCATATGGTTTGGAAGCATTTGCTCCGATCAAGCACATTCGCAAAGAAGACGGATCTTCAGCCAATATTGACGAGACCCTCACCTTTAAGGTGATTGAGTTTAATCGCGACGATAAGCGTATCCTGGTTTCTCACCTGCGTTATCTGGACGACATTCGTAAAGAAGCGGATGAAACGGTCAAGCAAGAAACCAAAGCACGCACGAAGAAGACCAAGGATGCCATTAAGAGCAATCAATCCAAACTGGAGATAACCACGCTGGGAGACCTGGGCGCCTTGTCCCAGATCAAAGAACAGTTGCAGGAAGACATCGATGAAGCCAAGGCGGACCGCAAGAAAGACGCCAAGGAAGCTTCCGGTGAACCGGTTGCGGAATCAAATGCGGCTGAGGCAGGCAAGTCGGCCAAAACGGATGATTCGGTACAGGGAGAGGCGGACGATGCTGAAGAATCATCGGACGAGAGTGAAGACTGATTGAAACCAGGCTCAGAGAGCCATTAGCCTGCTCCAGCACAGGAATTCAATGGAATACCGGGAGGTGCTGAAACAGGAACTAGAGATTGACAGAACGGAACACGGCTGGGTAAGACAAAGGCGATATTATACGTAATAATGTGGCTTTTTGCGGAACCAGAAACAGCAAAACGGTGTTGATGTTATGCTATTACAGGTAACAACTTCAATCTCCAGAAAAAAATTCAAATATTTTTTTCGAATTGCTTGACAGAATTAAAAAGCCTCTTATCTTTGCAGTCCGCTTTTAAAGTTAGAGCGGTTGAGGGGTAAGAAAAGAGGTTGAGCGATTGAAAGAAAATCGAAAAAAAGCGAGTCCATCGGGAAGTTTTGTAGCCTATAACAACGACCTGAAAAACGACTCAAAACGATCATTGAAATAGCAGGAAAGAGACTAGGTGAGCTAGGTAAGGATGAGGTAGAAGAGAATAAACAATGGAGAGTTTGATCCTGGCTCAGGATGAACGCTAGCGGGAGGCTTAATACA
>JAGQXC010000410.1 GCA_020436785.1 Saprospiraceae bacterium
CTCATTCTCAATCCCGCTTTGTCCCTTCGAGCACATTCACCCCGGCGGGCAATGGATTTCCACTTGAACGGCGGAAAGTGACGACCTGTCCGATGTGCCAGAGGGCATCCGAGATGGGGCCATTGATCAGATTCCAGAAGGGGTATTCCCGGTTGCCATTGGCGCGCTGAAAGACCATAGGCAGGTCTTTGAGATCAGTGCCGGGCTTTTTCAGGATCTCACTGGCTTGACGTATGTTTTCCAGTGTGGCATTCCGGTAATCTTCAAACGTGGACAGGTCGGCGTCGTTGGCGCCGGTAGGTTTGCCCTGGACCGTGTTCAACAACACGTAGGTCAATCCGTAGATGTGTTGAACCGTCTCAAAGGAAGTACGCGCCTCCGCGGAAGGCTTGAATTGCAAGTCTTCGGCCCGTAATCCTTCGGTCGCCCAGAAATATCGGAAGCCCAGGCCATCCACCATGCGGGCAACAGCGGTCGTTGCCGTATATACTTCCGGCTCGGCGGGGATCTCATAATAATAGGGCTTATCCTGCGCTTGCAGGCGTACGCTGATCAGAGTCAGGACGAGGAAGACAATTGTTTTCATAGGATTATTAATAAGCCAGTTGATGAATGGTTCAAGATAGTCAATCTGTTCATGGTAATCCACCCTGTCCGGGACCAGTGGCTTTCTTTTGGGATGAAAGAAAGGAGACAACTGGAAGTTCCAGGTCCCCTTATCAACAGGTTAATCAAATTAAAATCCTAAAGGTTAAGGCTTGATGGTTTTTTCGTTACGGTCTGTGTGCCCGTCGTCGTATTCTCCTTCGACGGCCACGATCATTTGCCCATTGCGGATGAAGTGCAATCGGAAATAAGGGATCTCTTCAAACATAAAGCGGTCTTCACCCATAAAGACCATCGGATTTTTGGCGCCCTGGTCCCGTCGATAGTACAAATGACCGTCTTCAAGGCTAATTACCCGTGGTCCAAAGGTTCCGGTATAGGTTTGCATTTCAGCAGTACTCAGGGTGACCGGGTGAGCCTCCACATTGAGCTGATCGCGCGTCCAGGCATAAGGATTGTCCGGATCATCCTGATGTTTTACGGCCAGTGCATTGACGGCGCGGTAATGTGCCTCCTTGAGGGCATCGTTGGAAGACACCTTTACGTCCGGTTCGACCCCGGTGCCTTCCCAGTTGGTGTGGGTGATGGGGTTGATCGCGCGTCCACTGGGAACAAAGATGCCGAACTTATCGCTGGCCGGAATCACGCCTCCCGGATGGGCGCCACCACCGGTCGTTTCACCGACAATGGTGGCCCGCTTCAGGTTTTTCAGGTTATAGGTGAATTCTTCTGCTGCCGAAAATGTCCGGTTGCTGGTTAACACGTAAACGTCGGCATCGCCCAATCGTTTGCCGGGTACGTAGGGAAGGGTCCAGCGTTGCTCGGTGGTATTTTCCGGACGGTAATAAAAATCATTGAGATGAACCCGGTCTCCATTATACAGGTAACTGCTCAGGATCTGGATCATATCCGGGCTGCCGCCACCGTTCTGCCGGAGGTCGATGATCAGGGCTTCGGAGTTGGCCAGGAAATTCATGGCTGCCTCGGCCGCCTTGCCAGCGTTGGGTGATCCGGAGAATCCATTAAATTTGAGGTAACCCACCCCATGGGAGAGCATTTTCACTTCCTCAAATCCGTAGTTGTCTTCGGCAGATCTCTTTTCCATCAACTGGATGAACTGCAGGGAATCCTCCGGCGTTTGCGTCATGTTCATTTCGGCAATCATCCTTGGATTGTAGCGGACCCGCAGGTGCAGGTCGTGACTGACCGATTGCAGATCCTCGGTGAGCCGGCTGGCAAACTGGTTGGGGTCGTCGAGGGCATCGTATTGACCGGCCTCGAGATTTTGGTGGATTAAACCTTGCATTTCTTTGGCCTTTTCCGGAAAAACATAATTGGCGGTCAGCAATTTACCGATCGAATCAATAACCGCCTGCTTCTCCGCCGCGTCGATGACCGGTGTGCCGGGTTGAGCATGGCCGGCCAGGGCGGTAAAGAGGATGGCCCAGCAACCATTAAAAATCAAACGTTTGTTCATCATTTTCATTTTAGAGATTTAGAGTAAAAAGGTTTAGTATGAATGTTCCTTTACATGAGGCAGTTGTCGGTAATTTTTCCTAGTAGTTGATGGAGTATTTCTTCGTCCCGGGCTGAAATCCCCTGTAAGGCTTGTTGGCGGTAGTTGGCTACTACCTCATCGAGTTGATTCAGGATCTGACTGCCTTC
>JAGQXC010000411.1 GCA_020436785.1 Saprospiraceae bacterium
CCGGGATTATGTATTACTTCGGCCAGGTCTGCAAGATTTTTTTGGACATATGGGGTATAGCCGATTGAAATGGAATCACCAACAATTAAAATATTGGATTTTGGTTGCCGGCAATGCGCGCATGCCACCATTATGAAAACTAGAATCAAAAAACGCATGAAGGAGAAAATCTTTGACAAATTCATGAATAATCTATACCTTGAATTTAGGCAAAAATCCGGTTTTGAAACATAGACGTCGCAAAAACATGAACGAATTATCCGCGAAACCGAAATCGGGGGATAATATTCCGATGGGTTATCGAAAGACCTTATCGTTATGTTTTCTATGGAAGCCGGATTATACGGTTGCCGGATAGTCCAACTGCTTACTGCCTATTATTCCAATAGGCTCATGGAAAGTCAGTATAACTCGCTTTCCTTAAATACCCTTTTATACTTTCCCCTTTTCAAGAGCGTTTTGAGAGCCTGTGATTTAAATTCGGAGTGTTGATAAAACGCCCTGCTGATCAAATAGCCCAAATAATAGCCTAAATCAGCTGGTCTGTTTTTAATATTGTTGCCATTATATAACCACTGGGAATAATCATAAGGCTTTTCAGAAATTGCCTGGTCAAACTCCCTGATTAGCTCGTTCCGGTGTTGTTCCCCGTACACGTGCAAGACGCTATTAATTGAAATACCTAACAGATCTTTGGTAATAAAATCGCAAGAGCCTTCCATGATCGCCATATTAAGCAACGTCAATCTTTTATGTTTGATTAATGAAAAAATTTCTCCCCAAGGCAAGCCGGACTGTTGGGTGTGCACGGCCTCATGGGCAACCATTGCTACAATATCGCCGGTGTTTCCAAGCACCCCCTGAAGCCAGTCATCCATGCCGGATTTGTCTACCCAATCGTTTGCCGCAGCAATTTCGAAGCCGACAAGAATCAAATGTCGGGAAGTCGTACCGCCGGTTCGCAAACATCCGATGGCAAAGCAGATGTCAGGTCTTTTGAAATGAGGCAATTGGCCGGATAGTTCATCTAAAATGCGATTGATCTCCTCTTTGCGCTGTACGATGTTTTCGGTCAGGGGACGTATAGATAACCAGAAATCCGGATAACGGGCCAGGATGGCAACATACTCAGGGGCAGTAAATTTTCGTGCTTTCAGGAACTTTCGAAATTGAGGTGAAGCCTGGTCGATGTATTCTTTTTGTATGATGTCGATGCTGTCGGATTTCTTTCGGGCGTTCGCAAGTTGGTCGTAAGCATTCCAAAAATGATCGATGTCAGAGGTTATGATTTTTGCTTGTTCCTGACCGAGTAGCGGGTTATTGATGAATAAGCCCCAATAAATTACGAGGAGACAAAAACGATGGCTATATAGTGTGACTCTGATCATGTGTACATCCACTAAGAATTGGATGATTACGTATTAATCATCCGATTTATGGATTAAAAAAGCCATCATCAATTCCACGATCCAGGTGCGGTCAGGTTCAAGTGAAAAGCTTTCCAATGCGCGCTGAATCCGGTCCTGACCGATGCGCTCCGACCGGTGTGTAAAGACGGCCTGGTCATAGGCTTTGGTAAATTCGGGATGACCCTGGACGGTCAGGAATTGGTAACCGATTTGATACATTCCTACCGGGCACCGGTCATTGCCGGCAAGGATATCGGCCGCGGGAGGCAAAGTTTCCACCTGATCCTGGCAGAGCATAAGCATATTGAATGAAGCTTTTTTATGCGGTATCCAGGGCATGTGTTGCAGCATGTAAAAGGTATGGACGCCAATCAGGTACCCGGTTTTGGCTTTAGCAACCTTTCCTCCCAGGGCTTCTGCGATGACCTGATGGCCAAAGCATACACCAATGC
>JAGQXC010000043.1 GCA_020436785.1 Saprospiraceae bacterium
ATGGCAAATTCAGGATCTTCTTCTGGGGAAGCATTGTCGGACTGATCACCATGTTGTATTACACCCATTTGGGCATTACACCTTTGTTATGGGTTATTGTGATCAATGTGATTTTATTTCTGGGGATCACCGCGCGCAGGATTTCGGCTTCGGCGTTAATCACTGCCATCCCGGAACCGCGAGACCGGGGAGCCTTTATGAGTGTAAGCAGTTCCATTCAGCAATTTTCCGGAGGAATTGCCTCCACATTGGCCGGAATGATCGTGATTCAGCAAGACAACGGCCTTTTACAACGCTATGATGTATTGGGCTACGTAGTGGCCTGTACCATGATCACCGTCGTCTTGTTGCTTATCCGGGTTAACCGGCAGGTGGATCCTAAACAGAAATCGTTGGCCGTGGAATCTCCGCAGACTTGATCGTCATCAGTGCTTAGACGGGTGCAGCATCGGTCGTCATCAATAATTCGTTAAACCGTTCCAGAATATTTGAGATCTGACCTTCTTCAATGGCAGTAGTCAAATGGCCTGCAATAAAACGGTCCGATCGCAAGTGAGCGATCAATAATTTAATGACATTCTCCAATGAAGCTTCACGAATACGGCTGGGATTGGACATCAACATTTGACCTTCATCACTTTCACGCCAGGCTACCCAGTTAAAGGGTTGAATGATGTTCGCCTGATACAACCTGCGAATGAAATCCTGGATCTCTTCCGGATATTCAAACGGCTGCAAATCATTGGTCGTCACGCGATAGAAGACATTGTCCCGATTGGAGAAATACGATTGGAAAGCAACAATTCCGGGTATTGCCTGCCGGTCAATCAGATGAAGATCTATGTGGTCCGAAATTGACATCGGGATGTAAATCTTTTTGGTTCAGTGAATCTAATCTAATGATGAAATGTGTATTCCAGATAAGAACGATGCAACCATAACAATTGATTAACAGCACCTGTTAATTTTAATAAAAAATGCTGTTCAAACATACGAATGGTCCAGAAACAGAAAAGTCCGGATCGGAAAATCCAGACTTCTTCTATCCCTCTCGGGATGTGTGATCCTAAATGGTCATTGAGTGGTATTACATCATTTTTCAAAGATAAGCGATCTAAATCAAATCCACCCGAAAACAACCTAACTAAATGTAAAATGAGTTTTTCTTTGATTAGTTAACATTTGTTAAAACCCAACAAACAAAAAACGCCGAAAGGCTAAATAAGGCCTTTGGGCGCGCACACACGCATAACCAACCGTTTAAATATTAAGACAACCTAATATTTAATTTACCACAATGTATTGCCCTATTCTTATTTAGAACTTGACAAAATAAGCTTAAAGGCATTACCTTAAGATCAATTAAGATCATATATCGTTGGAGTCCAGATCTTAATCTTACCCCCACCAAGCAGATTCAATTTTAGGAGGAAGCACCCATTGTTTGAGATTCAGGGTACGCGTACATGCGGCCCAACAGTCTGTGTTTTGGACTGATTCATAAACCTCAAACTATTTATATGCCACGTTTATTATTACTCTTGTTTCTCCCCCTCTTACCAATTAAACTCCCGGGTTTAATGCGTACCGACGTTACCCCACGATCGAATCCAGATGTTTTAGCCATTTCATTGAATACCAGTAGCAATGTATCCTGTAACGGAATGTCCGATGGCTCGGCCACATTTCTGATTGCTTCCCTCCCCTTACTTGGCTCCTATGATTACAATTTGTTGAACTCAGCCAATCAAACCATAACCAATGGCTCCTCATCGAATTTACTATTCACCATCGACGGTCTTTCCGCGGACGATTATTCACTGCAAATCACCTATCATTTTTTAATTGGAAATGATACGCAGGAGACCATGGATTTTTCGATTGGGGAACCTGCACCACTGGATTTGACGCTGGACATTGCCGACATTAACTGCCTTAATGCTACCGGAAGCATTACTTTGCAACCTTCCGGTGGAAGCGGTCCCTATTTATTTGATGTCTTAGGGGGATTGCTCAATCTTCAAACTTC
>JAGQXC010000412.1 GCA_020436785.1 Saprospiraceae bacterium
CGACGGGCTCGATGTTTTCATCGCAGTTGTCGGAGACGGAAGGCTCATCCCAGGACCATTCTTCGTCGCAGGCGACGGTTTTGTTAACAGGCTGGGAGAGGACGGGGTCTTCGGTGTCGATGACGGTAATGGTCTGCCAAACCGGATCGGTTTCATTTCCGCAATTATCCACAGCAATCCAGCTCCTTGTTAAAATATACCCACAATTCAAATCTTCCCTTTCAACCTGAGATGCGATTATTTCAACATCATCATCACAATTGTCTTCAGCTGTCGGTTCATCCCAGACAATTTCTTCTCCACAATAAATGGTTTTATCCTCCGGTTCATCAATGTTGGGTTCTTCTTCATCGATGATAATAGCGGTCTGTTTAACGGAATCAGAAACATTTTGACAATGGTCAATGGCCACCCAGGAACGTACCCAGGAATTGGCACAATCACCGGAAATCCGATAAATTTTAGACTCGAATTGTATGTTTTCATCGCAATTGTCAGAGGCAGTCGGTAGATCCCATTGAGGAGCTTCACCACAATTTATGGTTAAGTCTGGTAAGGCATTTATGGTGGGAGGTGTTTGATCAATCACTGAAATACTTTGGGTAACTTTATTGGATGTATTTCCACAGTCATCAATCGCATACCAGGTTCTGGTCAAGCGATATCCACATTCAAGGACTTCATTTGTAATTTCATCGCCATTGTATTCCAAATTTTCGTCGCAATTGTCAGTGCCCATTGGGGTGTTCCACTGAAAAGTTTCTCCACAATCAATTATTTTGTCCATTAATGGAAAAAGTACCGGTGATACCTGATCGATCACAGTAACCGTTTGATAGGCTGTATCAGAAACATTGCCACAATTGTCTATTGCATACCATTTTTTAGTTATCTGGTAGCCGCAGGCCAAATTGATCTGTGGCCCTACGATCTGGTGTAAAAATGCGAAAGGGTCACAATTATCGGTGACCATTGGCATATCAAAAGACCAGTTGTCGTCGCAGTTGACGGTTTTATTCTGTAAGGCGGATAAAATTGGAGGTGTTTGGTCCGACACCGTGATGGTTTGATGAACACTACCGGACACATTTCCACAAACATCCACGGCATGCCAATATCTGGTCACGGAGTATCCACGACTTTGCTGACTTTGTTTTGTACTATCAATGACCAGTGAAGCCGTGGTACAATTATCAAATGCGGTGGGGTCATCCCAGATAACTTCATCTTGACAGTCGATGGTTTTATCAGCTGCCGGGGTAATTGAAGGTGCGGTCTGATCCAGAACATCGACAATTTGTGATACTGGAGTGGACACATTTCCGCAAGCATCGGTTGCATGCCAGGTCCTGACGACTCGTTGTCCACATAGGATATCGGTGGTTTGGGTACTTTCAATAGAAATGGAAAAGGAGCTGCATGAGTCAAATCCAATGGGAGCATCAAACGACCAGGTTTCATCGCAGGAAACCGTTTTAGTTAAAGGAGCACTTAAAGAAGGAGGTACCGTGTCTATCAAAGTGATTTTTTGCCAAACCGTATCGGATTCGTTTCCACACTCATCGACCGCTATCCAGGGTACAAAGATCTCAAAACTGCAATCCTTTGGTTTTTGGATGGTATCAAAACGCATTACGGTTGGCGTACCGCAATTATCGGTAGCAACCGGTTGATCATAAACCAAATCTCTTGAGCAGGAGACCGTTTTGTCGGCGGGTTTAACAATGGTGGGTGAGGTAATATCCTCTACCGTAATCCTTTGGAAGGCCGTGTGCTGCGATTGACAATTGTCCATTACGATCCAGGTTCTCGTGACGACGTACGACTGCGGACAATCCCCATAATCGTACTCGTCATCCAATGAATCCAGAGTAAACTGAACGCATTCGGAACCTATTGTCGTAATAACTGGCCTTCCGAAGGACCAAATCTCATCACACGAGACGGTTATGTCCTCCGGAGCTGTAATCGACACGCCAGGCACAGGGTTTGCAATGGCCGGATTTCCGGCTAAGATTGAGATGGTTGGTTGAATAAGAAGTGAGAACAAATAAAATAGTGTAGAGAATGTTCTCATGCTCCTGGTTTAAGTATTTTGATAAAAGAGTTACACGTTTGTAACTTGATTGGAAGTTCAAATTCTATATGGGGGAGGAAATCAAAAGAGGGGACAACGCTTAGAAATCAGCTATCCCAAACACATAGCTTACAAAAATCAGGCCTAAAGCCTTCTAGTTCGGAGATATTAACATAAAATCTGGAATCCTTCTCGCAAATAATTAAAAATGGCAAAGATGACTATGATCTTTCAACCATTTTTCCTTGACCTGGTAATCCGGCATTGCGCTCTTGACCAAAGTATAGAAGGCTTTTGAGTGGTTCATTTCAATCAAGTGGGACAATTCATGAATGATGACATAATCCTGTACCTGAGCAGGGGCAAAAAGCAAGCG
This sequence comes from Saprospiraceae bacterium, assembly GCA_020436785.1. Taxonomy (GTDB): domain Bacteria; phylum Bacteroidota; class Bacteroidia; order Chitinophagales; family Saprospiraceae; genus JAGQXC01. Next base: position 2,454 of record JAGQXC010000412.1, read on the forward strand.
AGTAGACAGGTTGATGTTCCCATTATGGCTGCAACTGCCCCAATTACTTTTGTTATGTTTCAACTTAACAGATCCCAAGGGCTGTTGAAAGTGTAATTGATTAAGTTGTTCCACCCGGGCCGTTATACGAGGCAAATGATGTCGCCCGATAACCCGGCTGAGTAGTGCAGGGATTTGTTGGGCGATCTGTTCGGGAGTAGATTTTTGAGGAATTCGCAGTACAATCCGATGGTCATCGACCAGTTGGGCCATCCATGATTTTGCGTTGGATTCGGCAAATAAGAGCACATAATTATGATCTCCAACGACTAATGTTTGGCCATGATGGTATTCTTTTTTATAGAAATGTGCAGCCAAATTAGGATTTCCGGACAGTTGTTCCCTGATCCATAAATTGGCACGTTCTATTTCTTTGGTGACCTGGGATGCACCCAAATGGCGAGGGAATCGGAGGTATGCTCCCTTTTTACCAATCGAAAACCGAATGCCAGTTCGCCATTCACGGACTACCTGGACCTGAATTTTCCAATCGGTGGTTTTAAGCAAGTATGAAGTTGATTTGGCCATGCCAATCATGATTGACCGGCAAATTCCTGCATGGCATCTATCAAGACCTGGACACTTTCTACCGGCATTGCATTGTAAATAGATGCACGGAAACCCCCGACTGATCGGTGCCCTTTGATCCCGCTGATGCCTTTTGATTTACACAATTTCAAGAACGCTTCTTCCCGGGAAGGGTCATGGAGTAAGAAGGTGACATTCATTTGGGAGCGATCTTCTGCCCGGGCAGTTCCCCGGAAAAGTGGATTTCGATCAATCTCTTGATAAAGAAGGTCCGATTTATGCTGGTTATGGGCTTTGACAGCCTGGAGTCCACCCTGCTCTTTGATCCAACGTAAAGTTAACATCGACACATAAATCGGAAATACCGGCGGGGTGTTGTAGAGGGATGCACCTTCTACATGGGTTTGGTAATTAAGCATGGAGGGTAGCTCCCGTCCGGTCCGGTTTAGTAGGTCTTTCTTGAGAATAACAACCGTAACGCCGGCGGGTCCCAGGTTTTTTTGGGCTCCGGCATAGATTACATCGAATTTCGAGATATCAATCGGCCCGCTCAGAAAATCGGAAGACATATCGGCAACCAGGGGGGTATCCGTTTCCGGTAAAGCATGGTATTGGGTGCCAAAAATGGTGTTGTTGGTGGTTATGTGTAAGTACCTGGCCCCTTCTGGGACGGAATAGCCCTTGGGTATATACGTATAATTGTCCGCTTTGGAGCTGGCTACCACCTCAATAGTACCAAACGCTTTTGCTTCTTTAATTGCTTTGGAAGACCACGATCCGGTATCTGCATAGGCCGCCGTTTCATCGTTGGCCAGGATGTTCATCGGTACCATAAAAAACTGGGTCGAAGCCCCGCCACTTAGGAAAAGAACTGCATAAGTGTCAGGAATCCGGTACAGTTCCCTGATGAGGGCTTCGGCTTCTTCGATGATGGCAGTAAAATCTTTACTACGGTGAGAAATCTCAAGGATCGAAAGGCCACTGTGATTTAGATCTAATACACCCTGCGCTGCTTCCTGCATGACGGTGGCCGGCAAAATGGCTGGTCCGGCGCTGAAATTATGGACTTTCATCATAACTCAATTCGGTTTTGGAAAGGCAAAAGTAAATAAATCTGTCATGTTGTACTTCATCTTGTTTTCATCTTCTCTGAACGTGGATTCACCAAGGATCATGGGCTGCAGACCTAGATTTTAGTCTTCATGCGACGAATATGATAATGTCTGCGACCAATTGAAAAGCCGCTGCCAACCTTATGATTTAGGTTTGCCATGTGCTTTTAACGAAGCCGATGATCAATCTTAATCATTTAAAATCAATATGTTATGAAAAATTTAATTGTGATTGTTGCTTTTCTGGGACTATGTGCTTTTAGTGTGTCGAGGAATGAGAAAGGGTTAGCCCAGGTGCGCAAGGTAGACGGGCTGGATATTTACATGTACAGCGAGCCTATTGCCAACTTTGAGGAGGTGTACCAGATTACCGGATTCTGGAATTGGGGTGAAGTGCTCGATGACCGGGCGACCCTGGAAAACATCGTCAATACGATGGTACGCAATGCAAAAAAGAAGAACAAGAAGGCTTATGATAGCGGAGATCCCAAGGCTGATGCCATTGTGATTTACAACAATGACCGGGCCATCGGAATCCGCTATGTCGATTAACCTTCAAAAATTTGCTTCAATTCAAAATCAATCCATCATGAAACGATTTATTATCCTGATACTTCCACTCTATCTATTCACGATCTCATGTAAAAAAGACAAGGTCAAATCCGCGTCCATTGATGCTTTCCGTCTTTGTGAAGCGGTGAGTTCGGATAAGCGATGTGAGGATAATGTCAGTGCTTTTGATGCCACCACTGCCTTAATTTTTGCTTCGGTGACCGTAAACGATGCCAAAGATGACGACTATCTGACCATTTCCTGGGTCTACACGTCAGATTACTATGAAATCGATGAGGTGTCAGTTCGGCTCGGTGATTATATTCAGGACAATACTGCTCAAATAGCCGGATCACTTTCCCGTCCGACAGCGGGATGGCCAGCTGGTAATTACGAAGTTAAGGCTAGTCTTACCGGTGGAATTTCCATTACCCGAACATTCTCCATTCAGTAATCTATAAAACCGAAACCAATGGATTTGTCTTCGCAAGTGATTAAGTTTTGGTCGATTTTGTTGATCATCAACATGGTATGGTTCGTTGGATGTCAGGTGGGTGTCCATAAGGATCTTACGTCAGGATTGACCTATAATTACCATGGCTTAGGTGTGGATGAGGTTTTCCTGACCATCAATGGAGAAGCTATTCGAGGGAACCAATTTACAGCCGGAAGTACCGTCGTCATGAATTTTAAGGGTGTAAGTGGATTTACCAATCAAAAGGACAAAGTTTATCCTGGATTATCGGTGAAAGTAACCGACCCGGAGGGCACCGTACTACTTGCTGCGGAAGATCTTTTTTCGCAATATGATGAAACGGGATTGGATATAGATCAGGCGGGTGAACTTTCGTCTAATCTGACTATCGGGGATCCCATGCAGGTCGGTAAAAGTTATTTATGGCACATTTCCATCTGGGACAAACAGCATGATGGATTGATTGAAGCCAATCTGAATTTTAATGTTCAGCCTTAAGTACACTGAATCTGTTTGTTAACGATGGTTATTAGCCTCTTTTCTGATTTAGTAAAGAGGCTTTTTTTCATTAAATAAATTAATTGGATGGAGTTGAAGAATGAAAAATCAAAACACCTGCGAGTCCAGGAATGGCTCGAGCAGCTGCAGTACCAAAGTTGGCAACTGGAATTGCTGATTTCCGGGTTCTCCATTGCATTGTTACTTCGACTATACGAACCATTGAGCAAATTTCTGGATAATGTATTGTTGTACGCACCAATTAATCCGGTGATTAATTTGTTTTTCAGTTACCTCAGTTTATTTGGAACCACCGCCTGGTTTTTTCTTACGTTCAATTTGATTTTATTGGTGATATTGCGTGGGTTGTGGATTGGAACCATTGGTTTGCGAACGCTGTCTTCCTCCATTGAATTGGAGAAACTGAATTACAATTCGTCGTTTCAAAAAGTATTGCAAAGGAAAATGCCTACTTATGACAGGTATGCCGAACAACTTGATCAAATCTGCAGTATTATTTTTGCATTTACCTTTTTGACCATTTTGATATTAGCCTCCTTTGGGGTCGTCCTGATGGTGTTTATGTCGGTAAAAGAATTAATCCGGATGGTTACCGGAATGATTGGCTTGCCTTCCTGGTACAACCCTTTGCGAATTGTTTGGGTATCTGTTTTCGGGGTGGGAGGTTTTTTTTATGCCCTGGATTTTTTCACATTGGGTTGGATAAAAAAGCAAACGAAATTATTTAAATTTTATTTCCCGTTTTATTCCTTTTTCGGAAAGATATCCTTTGCCAGGATATACCGTCCACTTTATTATAATTTAATTGGAAATAAAGCCGGACGGAGGGTGGCCAGGTCAATCATCCCATATTTTTTAGGAATCTATTTGGTCACCAATGTGGATCTTTTTCAGCAGCGTTATTTTTCTTATCATTTGGAAGGTAGTTTCATGGCTTCACAATATTACGAGGATGAACGGGAGCCGGGTTCTCGTGTCGTATCGGCGTCGATTCCATCACGGATCGTTAAAGATCGTTTATTGCAACTATTTATTCGGTACGAGCCTAAGACCGATGATTTATTTATTGAAGACCATTGTCCGGAGCTTAAGGAGCTACGTGTTCCTCTGATTCCAGTGTGGTCTGTGGGGGACAGCCGGTCTACCGCTTTTAGAAAATTGGAATGCCTGTCCAGTGGAATTCAGCTTAGGATTAACGATTCCCTGGTTCGGGGCGATGGTTACCGTTTTTATGTGCATCCGCAGACGGGTGAACCTGGGGTGCTTACGGTGCTGGATTTAATGGATTTCCCGCGTGGCAATTACCGGTTGAGCATTGGGAAGCTTAAGCAGGGAGAGCAAGCCGGAACGGATACGCTGATCACCTCTTTGTGCGCGGAGATTCCATTTTGGGTACCTTGATCTTGTAATGATCCGGGGATCGGTGGAGTAGAAAGAGGCTGGATCGGTCTTAAGCTTCTTTTCTTGGGAATGGATTCAGGGAAATTTTTCACCAGGCAATTGATAAATTTAGGATTTGATTTATCTTTGCAGTCCGCTTTAAATGGAAGCGAGAGGATATTGTCCGCATGATGTGTATATACAACTTTGAATATCAAGATGTTATGCACTCAAAACGATCATTGAAATAGCAGGAAAGAGACTAGGTGAGCTAGGTAAGGATGAGGTAGAAGAGAATAAACAATGGAGAGTTTGATCCTGGCTCAGGATGAACGCTAGCGGGAGGCTTAATACA
>JAGQXC010000044.1 GCA_020436785.1 Saprospiraceae bacterium
AGCCAAATCGCTAATCACTGAACTTAGCATCCCCTTGCCGCATTCAACGGCGGCAAATTCATCACGTATTTTGCCATCCTCCGTAAATCCATCCGTAAGACAGCTCAATGCGGCGGCTCCCACGACTTCATAAAGTGGGTTTTGGGCATCGATCATCGCCTCCAATCCGGAGGCTGAGGCCTGTGCCAAATCGATGTGCTCAAAGGGATGAGGATTGTCCAGGAAATAATATTCGATGGCTCCATTTAATGCAATATCAATACAAAATCCGGTGGCAAACTCTATTCCCTTCGTGCGGATCTTGTTCAACACGATGGCTTCAAGGGTTGAAACGGCCATGGGAATAATTTCGACCGCAGCGGCTGCCGCCAAGGGAGCAAGTCCAATCGCCAACATGCCCATGAACATCTTATTTACTTCCTCCATCCACTGGCTGTATTGCGGGACGAAGTATTGATACGCCCTCATATCCTCCAACAAGCAAGGGTTTTGACAAACAACTTTTGCCAAGGCCGTTCCAGGATCCAAATATGGATGGTCCTTGTATTCCGTCAAAAGTGCAGCACAAGGCCCATAATAACACCCGCATGGGCCAGTTACCCCGGTTCCCGTTTCGTAGTGGATCCAGGGTTTTCCGTTGTCCTTCTCGATATCCCATTCGATGACCTGATCACATCCTTCCACGGTATAGCCCTGATAGGTATAGGGGGCTTCATTTCCATTCTGGTAGAATTCCTTTTCGTGCGTAATTAAACCGGTCGACTCATCACGAATGGCTATGGCATAACCCAGGAATTTCTTTTCATCAGGTAGCCACCATCCCAAATAGGTTTTGTCATCGAACGTAAAACCAGTCAAACTTCCTTTGGGCCAGGCGCCGCCGTCGGTAGGAAAAAAACTCGCGACAGCCTGATTCGGAAGAATTATCCGGGTACCGTCTGGCGCATAAGCACCATAATAATCCTCTCCGCGATCATGTTGAAAATAGACATAGTGTTCATAATAAAATGCACTCCCCAAGATCAATTCTCCTTCTTCCTCCCCTTCAAACAGTCCCCACACCGATTTCGGATCATGGATCCGGTCCCATTGGTGCTTCATCAGGTGTGTGCCACCCGAATAATCCATCAGATTATCCGTTTGGCGCTCCAGGGTGGCGTCCTCAGCAAAGATGTGTGCCAGAGTAAAAGCCCCATGACCCAATTCATGTGCCAGCGTTTGGGCAATATTGCTACCGGCGGCGATAAACGCAAACCGCCCGCCACGCGGCATAAATCCCTGGATGGAGGCATCCTGCATACGTGGGATCAGGAAGGCATAATAGGCAGCCGGGTCGATACCCCGCTGCTGCTGGTACGCTTTAATGATCCGGTCCAGGCTGGGGTGGTATTTATCCACCAAACCCCGGTCGATGTTCAATCCATCCCCTTCCGGGTCCCAATCCACGCGCAGGACCGATGCATCCACTTCCACTTTCCAGGATGCCACCGCCTGACGATACACCTTATTCAAATATTCTTCCAGCCCGGCTGCGTCAATCGGTGCAGGTGCTCCCACCGGCACCAGGATGACCCGGTTGGGAACCGGGTCGTAACTGACCGTATTCAATTTGCCGACGCTGGTATAAGCTTTACCGTCTCTGACCAGGGCGTAGATCGCCTCCTCGTACTTATCACCCTTACCCACCACGGGTAGAGTGGTTGATGTTTGCTCCCATACCGCCGGAGGCCAGCGACTGCCGTTTTCCGATTCAAATATCAAACTGTCCGGATGGACCCCGGAGAGCTGATTGACCGTCGCCACAACGCCATCCTTCCGTGCACTGCCTACGCTCTTGTATGCCACATAATAGTCTCCATCCAGCTTCTCATAATAGTCCGCCAGCTTCTCCTGGTTGATTGCATCAAAACCAAATGCCTGCTCCTCCTCTTCTCTGAATAGCACCAGTGCTTCGGCAGCGCCCGTCAGCACTTCCTGCCCATCCACGTTGGAATTGCCGTTCTCAATGACGGTCTCCACCCCATCCTGGCCTTCTTCCAGCACCACGCCGTCGATAATTCGCCAGACATCCCCATGAATATCAATGATCAATACCGGAACGGGAGGTTCATCGAAGGCGGTGGTTTCCTGAGTCACCTCTTGTTCCTGTCCAGTGTTGTCGACAATCCAAATACGGCCTTCCTCGTCCACCCATACCGAATCGACATCGACCGCCACCGGCCATTCCCGATAGGCCAGCTCCTGCGGCTGCCGGGAAAAATCCAGGTTCACGGAGGGGATGTTGTTCCAGGATGGGTCGTAAAGGGTCTCCATATGTCCCTCTATCAACTGATGATCGGTATTGACCCGGATGTTCTTGAAGGAAACACCTATCCGAACAGCCGGCAGATAGCGCAGCCGGAAAGCCCCCGTTCCGCTGAAGATTCCGTTGCCACCTGTGGCGTTGACGATCTCCACCGGCACCCCACCGGCAGTCACCACATCTCCCGGTGACAGCACGGGGAGCAGCTGTTGATTTTGGATAGGCGGCACCTCTTCACCACAGGCAATCATCGTGTCCTGCTCGACAGGGATGGTCACCCACAACGTGTCCCCGTTACCCAGCCAATCCTGACCGCAGCGGCCTGCGACCACAAAGGCGTAGGTGGCTCCACGCTGAAAATTGTCCAACTGAACGGCATGTTGTTCAGTAAGATACCACTGCCAGTTGGCCTGCCGATCCGCCTGCTGGTAGTGGATGCGGAAGGTGTCTGCCGCACCGGCCCAGGATAAAGCAATCCGCTCACCGAGCACAACGGCTGTAAAATCACTGGGAGAGTCACATGGCTTGGACTCCGCACCCAGTCCTCGGAGGCGGAAAGTCCGCTCCTGCGAATACCCGTTGTTTTTAAATACAGCCTCCCCCCTCAGATCGGTGATGCGTACCCGTGCCACATAGGTAATTCCGGTATCCAGGGGTACTTCCGCGGGACCCCAGAGATAATTGTTGGTCATACTGGTCACCGTCAGGGGCGCCTGATAAGCCCATACCTGGTCCAGACTCATTCCATCCGGCCATTCGTACAGATAAAGGACGTATTCCACGGGAAAGGCACCCAAATGCTGGGGCAGCCAGCTAAAGACGATTTGCTGCGGCTGGGTCCAGGGTGGGTCTTGATCCGGTG
>JAGQXC010000413.1 GCA_020436785.1 Saprospiraceae bacterium
CTGTACCTAACGGTTGGAGTGCATTTTGAACACAGTTCAGGATTTCATGGGTGAGCCGTTCCTGGACCTGAAGTCGACGGGCAAAGACGTCAACCACCCGCGGGATCTTGCTCAAGCCGACGATTTTCCCATTCGGTATGTAGGCGATGTGCGCTTTTCCGAAGAACGGCAGCATATGGTGTTCACAGAGCGAATACAATTCGATGTCTTTCACCAGGACCATTTCACTGTATTCTTCATCAAACATGGCTGAATTGAGGATTTTAACCGGATCCTGGTAGTAGCCCTGGGTGAGAAATTGCATGGCTTTGGATACTCTTTCCGGGGTTTTTGCAAGTCCCTGACGCGTGGGATCTTCCCCAAGATTCTCCAGGATATGGTGATAGTAGGTCGTCAGGATGTCCGTCGTGGCATCTTGGTAATCTTCCGTTTTCAAATACGACATTGATGATTTTTTTATTCTCCAAAATATTCGACATAAATCTTGTCGGTCTCATACAACTTGATGGCATGCAATTGACCATTGGGGATCTTGTCATTAAGCAGGTTCCAAATCACCATCACCAGATTCTCCGTACTGGGAAGCATGTTTTCCGGGATAAATGGAACATCTAAATTAAGGTTTTTGTGGTCCAAATGTTCAAGCACTTCGTCGTTAATGATTCTGGAGAGTACGCGGGCATCCAATAAAAAGCCGGTTACCGGATCCGGCTTGCCTTTTACGGTGACGTAAAGCGTATAATTGTGACCATGCCAGTTCGGGTTGGCACATTTCCCAAAAACTTCCCAATTCTTCTCTTCCGACCAACTGTTCACCCAAAGTTTGTGCGCAGCGTTGAATTTTTCGATACGGGTCACGTAAACCATTGCTTCACAAATTAAAATCGGGCGCAAAATTACGAAAGGATTTGAAGACCTGCCACAATCGAACTTTCCGAAACAAATTCTTTTCTTGCAACCCGCAGGTCCATCCTATTGTCGATCTTAACTTGGGATTGGTCTAAATAATCTTTAGGATCAACGACGATCTCGTACCATCGTTTGTTGAGGGTAAGCAGTCTTATGTCAGTAACCAAAGCCATTCGCAATCGATTTCTGGGCCGGATGATTACCCATCCGGTGCTTAAACATGCCCTGGGATGGCTGGTGGTGTATTTGATCCTCCGTCCCCTGGCCCCCAATGGCATCAACAATCTACCACTCCTCTTTTTTTTGATGGCCGGCGTTTACATCAACATCTACATGTTGATCCCTACTTATCTGAGTAAGAATTTTTTGTTTTATACCCTGATGCTGCTAGGCCTTTGCCTGCTGATCGCTCCGATAAATACCGCTGTCTATTCCATGCTCGCCGGCAATCACGTAGGCATGAGTGGGATGGTCATGTTTTTTTTAATTTCATTTTTTGTGACGGGATCCACAACCATTACCAAAATCATCCGGGACTACATTAAGCAGCAGTCCGCCACCAAAGAGATCGAGACGTCCAACATCCAAACGGAACTTAAATTCCTGAAGTCACAAATCAATCCTCACTTCCTCTTCAATACCCTCAATAACCTGTATGCCCTGACCTTGAAAAAATCCGATGCGGCTCCAGAGATTGTCATCAAGTTGTCGGAGATGCTTCGCTACATGCTTTATGAATGCAACGAAAAGCGCGTACTGCTCCCCAAAGAAATCAAATACATTCGCAACTACCTGGATCTGGAACAATTGCGTCAGGGGAACAAAGCAAACATCACTTTTGAGGTGAAAGGAGAAGTCTCAGAACAACGGATCGCTCCGCTGATGTTTATCCCATTTTTGGAAAATGCCTTCAAACATGGCTTGAACCGGGGCATTTCCCATGGATTCGTCCGGATATTAATGGAAGTTCACGGCAATGATCTGCATTTTGAGATCGAAAACAGTAAACCGCCCTCCTTGCCCAACCCGGAAATGCGAAAAGTAGGTGGTATTGGATTGATGAACGTAAAAAGAAGATTAAATTTGATCTATCCGCAAGCCTATGCGTTAACGATTGAAGATCAACCCGACGCATATAAGGTGAAGATGGATCTAAACCTGGAAATATAACACAAGATGAGCAAACTCAACGTGATCATAGTGGATGATGAGCCTCTCGCCCTCGACGTATTGGAAACCTACATCGAAAAAGTTCCTGACTTACACCTGGTAAAAAGGTGCAACAATGCCTTCGAAGCCAATGAGGCCATTAACAATCACCGCATCGACCTGATTTTTCTGGATATTCAAATGCCCCAGCTTACCGGCATTGATTTTTTAAAAACGCTCTCCCACCCTCCGATGGTTATTTTTACGACAGCTTATTCCAATTACGCCATTCAGAGCTATGATCTTGATGCCGTTGATTATCTGTTAAAGCCGATATCGTTCGAACGATTCATGAAAGCCGTCAACCGGGCGGTCGAAGAACATAAAATGACCGCTCAGGCCCATCAGCCGTCAACGGACGAAGAGTTGGATGACAAAGATTACATCTTTATTAAGGCCGATAAAAAGTTGGTCAGGGTTCGTTTTGCCGATATTATCTACATCGAAGGTCTAAAGGATTATGTCATCATTCGCATGGACCAATCCCGGGTCATCACACTGCAAACCATGAAAAGTCTCGAAGACAAATTACCTTCTCCCACCTTCCGGCGCATTCACCGGTCTTACATTGTCAACATCAATAAGATTGAAGCCATCGTGGGAAATATGGTGGAAGTCACTGAAAAAGGTCAAACCAAACACCTTCCCATCGGAAAGAATTACCGGGATGAGCTTTTGCAGATGATCAATGACAATAAGCTGTAAGTGGAGGTTCGGGAGATCCTGAAGCACTTAAATCTTGCTCAATTTCAAACCTCGACGTTATCCGGTGGCAGCATCCACCAGGTCTACCATTTACGTCATCAGGAAGAGTCACTGGTCCTGAAATGCAGCCATGCTTCACAGGGAAATCCCATGCTCTTGGCGGAAGCCGACGGGCTCAAAGCGATTGCCGCAACACAGGCTATCCGGGTTCCTGCAGTGTTGAATCAGGATGAACTCAATGGATCTGCATACTTGCTTATGGAGTACATTCCCTCGACCAGGCATTTGGATGGAGGGTTTGGAAAAAAATTTGGCCAGGCCCTGGCAGCTTTGCATCGCACCACCGCAGAAGCATTTGGATACCATTCACCAAATTTTATCGGTAACCTTCCACAGGAAAACCCGTGGAAGGATTCCTGGTCCGGGTTTTACATCAACCACCGGTTACGGCCTCAGTGGGCTTCGGCGGTTGAGTCCGGACATTTTGGAAGAAACCATCAGAAATTGTTTGAGGATTTTTTGATTTCTCTGCCCGACCGGTTGCCGGATGAGCCTCCGTCCCTGGTGCATGGTGACCTGTGGAATGGAAACTACCTTTCTTGCACTTCCGGGGATCCGGTCTTGATCGACCCTGCCGTTTATTATGGTCACCGGGAGGTGGATATCGCAATGAGCCTGCTCTTTGGCGGATTTCCTGAATCTTTCTACCATGGTTATCATGAATCCTGGCCCCTGCTGGACGGCTGGAGGCACCGGGTCAATGTATACCAATTGTATTACCTCCTGGTTCACGTCAATCTGTTTGGAATGGGTTATGTGTCGTCCTGCTTGGAAATCCTTCAAAAGCATTAAACCTTGACCCACAGGTCATTCACCGCGGATGCTTTTGATCGGATTCATTCGTGCCGCGTTGATCGAATGTCCAGCAATCGTGAATAAAGCGATCAAGAGCGCAATCAATCCTGACCCAATAAACATCCACCACTGCATGGATATTCGATAAGCAAAATGGCTGAGCCACTTATCCATCAGCAACCACTCCACCGGGATGGCGATTACAATAGCGATGCATACCAGGAACATGAATTCCTTGATCAATACAGAGACCAGGCGTGGGACAGAGGAGCCAAGAATTTTGCGAATCCCTATCTCTTTGGTACGTTGTTCCGTGGTATGCAATGCAAGTCCCAATAACCCAAAACAGGAAATCAAAATGGCGATCGCCGCAAAATACTTAACCAATACCGAAACTTTTCTTTCGGCCTGATATTGGGCTTCAAAATCACTATCCAAAAATCGGAAATCAAACGGATAACCGGGATTGAATGATTTGTAATAGTTATGCAGGTTGTCCAGAGCTTGATTTATTTTTCCCTTTTCAATGCGCACCATAGCGTACTTTACATCTGATGGCATCATCATCATCATCATCGGTTCGATTTTGTTATGCAGTGTTTTGTAATGAAAGTCCTTGACGATACCGATGATATGTAATTGACCATCAGCGACCACTTTGCCGATGGGATCCACCATTTTCATAGCTCTGATGGCTGCTTCATTAAGAATTATGCCCGTACTGTCAGCGCCAAACTCCCGGTTGAAACTTCGTCCCTGAGCCATTTCCATACCCATCGTTTCGATGAAGTTGAAATCCACTCCAAAGATCTCAAACTGGGTACTGTTGTCAGGGTCTTTGCCTTCCCAATCGAGCCCCCAACTCCAATGATGTCCCACCATGCTGTGCGTGGTGGCGGAGACATTCTGAATACCGGCTAATTGCTTAACCTCTGATTCAAAGGAAGCCCGTTGACTTTTGAGATTTCCTTCGACGGGAAGTACGATAATCTGTTCCTGCTCATAGCCCATGCCTTGTGCCATCACAAATTTGATCTGGCGGTAAACGACCATCACTGCAAACAGGAGGACGATGGAAGCCGTGAATTGAACAACGACCAATCCTCTTCGGGTAAGGAAGTCACCCACGGAACGTTTCACCTGGGATTTTAAGACGGCAAGCGTTTTGATTCCTGAAAGATAAAATGCCGGGTAGCTACCGGCAATAAGTCCGGTAATAACCGTGATCGTCAATAATGAAATGAGCACCTGTCCATTGGGTTGTAAAGTTAGATTCTTGTCTACAATCAGATTAAACCGGGGAAGCAGGTACCATACGATGGTTATTGCCAGGGCCAAAGCCAGGAAAGTAGTGAGCAGGGACTCGGTAAGAAATTGCGACACGATGGTCTTTCTTTTC
>JAGQXC010000414.1 GCA_020436785.1 Saprospiraceae bacterium
GATAACGCCGGTAGGTCTGGCCAAACACCTGGGTAAACCGTTTACAGATTTTAGCCATCTCCTCAGCCAATGGCTCCCGGGTAAATGCATAGAGGATGCCATCGGAAAAGACAAATTCATTAAAATGAAACGTTGAGGGAAGGGTACTGAGATCAACATGAAACGAATAATCCGGTTCTTCATTGATGATGGTAAAATACCGCACCAGATCATCACCCTCCAGGACATACGAGAAACCAGATTTTCTTTTTTCCCAGGCTTGTTTTCCGCCCTGCAACAAAGGATGTTTGGTCATATCGATATGCCCTACATTCAGAATCACCTTGCCATTGGACTCCGTCGATGCGGTCCACAATTCCATTTTGGACGTCTCATTGAAGATGCCGATCCCACAACGTGCCTGGGTACCCAGTCCCAGACCGATCAATTCGTCGAACAACAAGGCCACAGTAGCTCCTACATCCTGGCTACTGTGCATCGCCATGGTCCTGGCCCTAACGCGCTCCAAAGCCGCTTCGATTTGGGCTTCGCGGGCCTGTTCCTCGGCTTTCTGTACATCCAAAAACCGGGTATACGTTAGATCAAACACATTTGCAAAACGTTGCAAGATTTGTGCATGCTCATTGGAAAGAGCAGATGGTCCGGCGACTTCCAGTATTCCATGATTGCACACCGCATCACTGAGGACGACTTTATCCACCGCTCTCATGCCTTCCTTTATCGTCTCAGGTAGTTGATGCAATCCGGTCTCCTGGAAGAGAAATTCAATCCAACTTTGCTTTTCCCGGCCGGCCAATTCAAAAACCTGATATGGCAATTTCTTTTCCCTAATCTCGGACAGATTTTTGGCCCTGGGGTGGGCTAAATTATCCAATGGCGGGATGTCATAACATTGCGGGAGTCCTTCTTCTCCAAATTCGGTTCCCCACCATTCCATCCCTCCATCGGGTTTAAATATGAATATGACGAACATCCTGATTTGGATTCCCAGCCATTGTGCCTGACGAAAATACTCGGCCACAACCTGACGGAGTTCATTACTGGTGTGCATCGCCATAGTCTTGGCCCGAACACGCTCCAGGGCTGCTTCAATTTTTGCTTCCCGGGCCTGGGCTTCGGCCTTTTGGAGGTCAAGAAACCGGCGATACGTTAATTTGAATACATTGGCAAATCTTAAAAGAACCTGAATCTGATCTCCCTCCAGGGGATCAGCTGTAAGTATGTACATCATGCCAAATTCAAAATAGAAGCTGTTGGTATATTCCGATTGGGCCTTGGAAAGTACCTTTTCCTGAATTTCTTTTGAAGTGCTTTCCTGGTTCGTTACCGCTTGATAATATTCCTGCAAAGCTTCACCATGAATCGAGCCAATAAAATAAGAATCGCCCCGTTTCCAGGTCTCAACAACGTCCTTTAGCATTGGATGCTGATTGAAGGAGAGTGTTCCTACGACCATAGTAAATCCACCATGTTCATCCAGGTTGGCACTCCAATCTTCCATGTTTTCCTTTTCCTCATTCATGATGAGAAAACCACAGCTTCTGGGCTTAATCCCTAATGTCTGTACCTGATCAAAAAGTAACATCGATACGTCGGCCAATTCATCTGCTTTATGCATTGCCATGGACCGGGCGCGTACTTTTTCCAGCGCTATTTCAATTTGTGCTTCTCTTGTCTGGGCTTCTGCTTTTTGCAGGTCGAGAAAACGGATATAAGCCTGTTCAAATACGCGGTTAAATTGTTGCAGGATTTGATGATCTTGGTCGGAAAATGCATCCCCTTCATATTTAGCTAACTGAATTCCGGTATGGGTTGACAACGCAAAAGCGACCAGATAAAAGTCGCTGTCCAGCAGATAGTCTTTGCGCTGTGCGGGAATACGCTGATAGTCGGTATGGACAAATGCGTATTTGAACCATTCATCCTTGACTTCCTTCGGATACTTCACCGTGTAAAAGGATTCCCCACTTTGCCGGGCCTTTTCCAGGTCCCGGAAAATGGGATTGTCGTTATAGGGGATTGAAAAATGAACAGAATAAGAAGTATCCGCCGAGGCGACCCATTGCTCCCAGTCTGGTGAGCCCTCCTTAAAAATAAAAATGCTGGCCACA
>JAGQXC010000415.1 GCA_020436785.1 Saprospiraceae bacterium
GACCGGAAATGGGAACGGTTCTGTTCCGGATATCCTACCCCCTGAATGATCTCCAGCTGACCTTCCGAATAGAGGTTAGCCAAAGGTGCCATGGCGGGGTGCAAGGCGACATTATCCGTGATTTTGAGGCCTTTGTTTTCCGGGATGAGCAAATTTGCCCGAGCCTTCGCCAGGCCATCGTATTGATCGATGGGCAGTACCATATTAAGTCCATCGTAACCGCCGGAACATTGGATTAGCACCAAGATCTTATCCGAGTTTTCAGTAATCCATTTAAACAATTGGTTCTGCCGGATCCCTAAACCCGGCAGGGCAAAGGGCAATGAGGCCAGGGAAGAGTTGCGTAAGAAAGTACGGCGTTTCATGCATTTGATTTTTTAAGCCAGATAATATTCGGGCATATTCAAGAGGGTATAAATGAGATCAAAGAGCTTGCGGCTAATGGCTTCCTTCACGTCTGGATCAGTAGGATTTGACACGTATTCGCCGTATTCCAGTTTCCATTCATAATCGGGTAAGCCTGGCAGGAGGGTTTCTTTCAAAGTGGTGAATTGGCCATCGGTGATGGCTTGGGGCAACAACCAGCCTATCCATTCATTGAGTAGAGTGTAAATGTCTCCGGGGTCGGAACTGGTTTCCAGTAAGAAAATCGGATCCAGCAAATAAGGGGTGAGGTTCAAACCGCCCTTGCGACCCGTAATTATATTGATCCAGTCCTGGCGATTGCGTAAGGTGGTAGAATTGATCCAGTTTTGATAAAAGCTGGGTTCCTGATAATAGGCTTTCCAGCCGGCAACATCCGGCGCATTGAACAGTTGCATGTCCATGGCATCGACGGCACGGTTAAGGATCAAATGATAGAGATAGTTTTGGGAGGTATCTTGCGGAGAAGGACGGTCAAAATTTCGAACGGTACTTCCGACAAAATCCATTGGATTCTTGATCATAGCCCCATAGAGCTCCTCATCGTAAAAATGACTGCTTTGCAGAAGTGCGCGTAAAACCGGCTTGACTTCATAATCGTTTTCGACCAGAATCTCTGCCAGTGGATTAATAATGTTTTCTTCAACAAAATCGTCGATGAGGTAGTACACCAGAAATTGATACAAATTCCGGCACAAAAACCGCGCGGTTTCTTTTTTTGAAAAGATGACATCAATTAACGTTTTATACTCTTCCGCCCCCTGGTTGGCGATCGTAATCTGGTCGAAGCGGTGGGAAAGGGTTTTGGCCCCCTGATCATGCCGGTTTGGCCGGAATACCGATGTTACATTGATCTCTTGCTGGGTGAAAAACCCGAGATCCCTCCATCCGGTCAGGACCCTGGCAATGGCAACCACGTCATCCTCCGTATAATTGGTATAATCTCCAGAGCCGACTTGCGGGCCTTTGCCAATGGTGAATAACTCCAGCAATTCGCGGGCATAATTCTCGTTAGGTGCCTCGACGGTATTTTCGTTGCCATTCAAATAGCGAAGCATGGCCGGATCGATGGTGATTTCATAGGTCAAATCCCGAAAATTTCCGGTGGCATAAGTACGTAATAACTGAGCGTACCGGTAGTTGTATTTGGGGTCATTGATATCACTGACCACAAAATGGTTGTGCCAGAAAAGCCACATTTTCTCCCGGATGTTGATTTGCGGTGCAAAGGCCAGTTGCATGGTCCAGCTGATCAGGGACTGGCGACGGTAGCGGGCTTCCTCATTCGCCTTGGTTTGCGGCGAATACGGCTTATCCACCCAGGTCGTTCCAACCGGGGCAAAGGCGTCATCCGGATTATTGAAATTGACCGGAGGGGCAGGCAGAGGCAGGTCTTCCAGGAGCTTGTCCAGCGTTGACTCCATTCCCAGGGATACAGATTCCTGGATCTGTTGGGGAGAGGCACCAAATAGCGTGCGGCGCAACAAATGACCAGCTTGCTGAATGGTCCAGGTTCCCTTATAAGGCTGGATGCCCTGCCGGGGAGGAGGAGGAAATTCGAATGAGGGCTCTGGAATGGATCGTTGCAAAAATGCTTTCCGATGCATAGGATTCATTTAGATAGACAAGGAATTATTTACAAACACGTAAACTGGCACCAAAGGGTTGGACAACTCTACTTGGAAAACGTTTAATCAACCAATAAAAATGTTTGAGCCGGAATCCGGTCGTGGGTCGTAGGACAAAATTATTCTACCCGGGGTATCCGGTCTGGTATTTGCTTTTGTATGCGTAATATCAAAAAGGAAGGTCTGATGCGTGATTGGGCATTCCGGGGTGGCTTCGCAGTTGGTTTTTTATGAAAGGAACCAGGTTTGGGCAAAAACGGGTTTCCAATTTGAAGGATAAGCACCGGTATAAATATTAGGTTATCTTCGCGCTCAATGATAAAACGGCCGCATAGAACACTGATTTTCTGGACAGGAGTAACCATGTCCTTACTATTTTCTAATTGCTTTCAAAAACAGGAAAGCGATCGTCAGGTGGTTGGGGTTCATCCGGGATCTTCGCCGGAACAACTGCTGGAGGCGGCTCTGGAGGTTCGTCCGGCTCCACGTCAGATGGACTGGCAACAATTGGAAATGACGGCATTTCTTCACTTTGGAATGAACACGTTTACCGATCAGGAATGGGGTGATGGGACCGATGATCCGGCGTTATTTAATCCTGACCGTTTGGACACCCGCCAATGGATTTCGACCTTGAAGAAGGCAGGCTTTAAACTGGCTATGCTTACCGCCAAACATCACGATGGTTTCTGTCTCTGGCCTTCACAATTCACCGATTATTCCGTTAAAAATAGTCCTTGGAAAAGCGGTCGGGGCGATGTGGTCAAGGAATTTGTTGATGCGTGCAGTGAATCGGGAATGAAGGTAGGGCTTTATTTATCTCCCTGGGACCGCCATGAATCCACGTACGGGACGGAAGCCTATAACGATTATTTTGTCGATCAACTGACTGAATTGTTGACCAATTATGGCCCGGTCGATGAGTTGTGGCTGGATGGCGCCAACGGAGAAGGCCCCAACGGGGTAAAGCAATCGTATGACTGGGAGCGGTATTTTCAGGTTATCCGAACCTTGCAGCCGCAAGCAGTCATTGCCATCATGGGACCCGACGTCCGCTGGGTGGGCACAGAAAATGGCTATGGCAGGGAAAGTGAATGGAGTGTCATTCCGGTCGGATATGCACCGGAAGACACCTCTGCCGTCACCACCAGCAAAGGCATCACCAGGCCTCAGATCAATCCCATGGATTATGATCTGGGCAGCCGCGAAAAATTAATTGGTGCCAATGCACTTGCCTGGTATCCGGCGGAGGTAGATGTCAGCATTCGTCCCGGGTGGTTTTATCATGCCAGCCAGGACAATCAGGTCAAGTCCGCGGAAAAGCTCCTGGATATTTATTTGGCATCCGTCGGTCGCAATGCGGTCTTGTTGCTCAATGTACCACCAACAACAGCCGGAAGCATTGCCAGGACCGATTCCTTACAATTAACCTTATTAAACCAAACGCTTGACGAGATCTTCCGTACCAATCAGGTTACGGGAGGAACCATAACCCCATCCAGTGCAAGAAAAAGACTGGAAACCGGATACCTCACGGATGGATCGTTGACGACGTATTGGGAGCCGGAAGCGGACGACGCTTCACCATCCATTACCGTTGAATGGGAACAACCAAGGCTATTTGGCATGATGACCTTGCAGGAGCCCATTCAGATGGGGCAACGTATTGAAAAGTTTATTTTGGAAGCGTATCTGGACGGTGCCTGGCAGCCGGTTACAGAAGGCACGACCATTGGATATAAACGGATTGTTCGATTTCCCACCATCAAGGCCAGCCGGGTCCGGCTAATCCTTCCTGAATACCGTGGTCCTGCTCCCCGGATTGCTTTTTGGGGATTGTACAAGGACCTGCCCCAGGTTTATTTTGAGCCCAAGGAAATGGCTTTTAGTGATCATCTGCGCCTGACATTGCATACGGATGATCCGGAAGCCACCATTTACTTCACTAAGGATGGTACGTTACCAACTATGGAATCCTCCAGGTACAGTGGCCCGGTCGAATTGTTTGAAACAACCGAGGTGAGGGCTTTTGCTGTTTCACCGGGAGGTACGGCCGGCTTCAACAAGTCGCAGTTATACAATAAAGCACGTTTCAAAGTATTGCTTGAGCATGCTCCGGACATTCGGTTTACAGCCGGAGGCAGCCTCATCCTGTCCGATGGCATTCGTGGAGGCGTTCAGTACGATAATAATCGCTGGCTTGGATTTGAGGGAGAAGACCTGGAAGCGGTCATTGATTTGGGAAGCCCAACCAATATTTCACAATTAACACTGCACTTTCTGGAAGATCACGATCAATCCATTTATCCTCCTCAATACGTGGACGTGATGGTCAGTTCAAATCTCAAGACCTGGCAGCGGATCCGCCGATTGAGGGCTGAAGAAACACCGGAGGTGAGCACGCCCCAGGTCGTCGATATGGCCATGAACCGTTCGATGAACAATGTTCGTTTCTTCAAAATTGTCGGTAAAAATCAAAAAGTGCCGGAGGGATACCCTGGCGCCGGTGATCCGGCCTGGATTTTCATTGACGAAATCAGCATCCACTAAAAGACATGCTTTCCTTCACTTGCTGTTAACAAAGATGTAATATGCAGGTGGTCCTCCTACATTCAAAATCATAAATGTAATTTTGGGGCTTATTCCACCGAAATGCTCAAACAGAATATGTTTAAGAATCTGATTTCAATCAGCCTGCTTGCCCTCCTGACGTTGCAATGCTCTTCCAAACAGGAGCCGGAAAATACCAAGACTGGCGAGGCCGTGGGTGCGATGCCCGAATTTGATCAAACCACCTGGGCATCCCGGAAATACAGCCTGTTCATCCATTGGGGGCTCTATTCGATACCCGGAGGGATTTGGAAAGGCAAACAAATCGAAAAAGGATACAGCGAGCAAATTCAGGCCCATGCGAATATCCCCAGCGATGAATATGCCCAATTGGCCACCCAGTTCAATCCGACCGGCTGGGATCCCGAACGAATCGTCCAATTGGCCAAGGATGCCGGAATGCAAAGCATTGTCTTGACGGCGAAACATCATGATGGGTTTTGCATGTTCGCCTCCGATCAGACCGATTTTGACGTGGTTGACGCCACACCTTATGGTCAGGATGTCGTCAAAGGCCTGGCCGAAGCGTGTGCACGAGGTGGATTAAAATTTGGCTTGTACTATTCGCTGATTGACTGGCATCATCCGGATGGTAGCCCAATCTCACCCAGTAATTCCGATCCGATTTCTGCAGGACTGCATGCATACAACCTGGCTCAGGTTCGCGAATTGTTAAGCAATTATGGCCCCATTGATCAATTGTGGTTTGACATGGGTGCTCCGACACCCGAACAAAGCAATGAATATCGTGATCTGGTCAAGTCGCTGCAGCCCGAATGCCAGATCAGCAGCCGGGTATGGAATCAGGATGGCGATTTTTATGTGATGGGTGATAACCAGTACCCTGAGGTCTCGATTGACGCCCCATGGCAGGTGCCGGCATCCATGTTTGACGATACCTGGGGATACCGTTCATGGCAAAAGCGGGGTGACCCAGTCTCTAAAGCAGCCGATAAGCTTCATTCATTGGTTCGTGTCGCCGGCAGTGGCGGTGTATTTCTTCTGAATATCGGCCCGGATGGCAATGGATCCGTGGTGCCATACGAAGTACAGGTATTAAGAAAGATAGGTAATTGGATCCGCCAGAATGGGCTTTCGATTTTTGATGCACAGCCAACGAGTTTTGGAGTTCGCACCTGGGGAGCAGTGACCAAGAGCAATGAACCGGGTAAATTATATGTGACCGTTTTGGAAAATCCGCAAGATGGATTCATCAGCTTGTACGGGCTTCAAAATCAAATTCTCCGTGCCTATCCAATGCATGATCCGTCCAACGAATTGCCGGTCGCCAAACAAGGTAAAAATATTACTATTAATGTCGGTTCGGTTCAACCTGACTCGCTTAATACCAGCGTGGTCATTGTAGAATACAGCGGAGATCTTGATTTTTTCCCTTTGCGAACCATTTTGCCCAAAGCGGAAACCTATACCATGAATCTTAAGAATGCCAAATCATACAAGGCATATGTAGGTGATAAATATCAAAGCATCACCGAAGTCAATGACCGTTTGCAATGGTTTTTACAATCCACAAAAAGCGGCAATTATGCGGTGCGATTATCGTATACCAATGAGGAAGTAGGACGAGGCATTACATTAAGGGTTGGCGATCAGACTTTCCCGCTTTCGCTGGAGAAATCCGAACCGGAAGAGATACCGGCACCCAGCGGGATCGCCTTTGGAAATTTCCTGTTGGCGGAACCGATCTATCGTGATGCTTCGTTCAGTACCATCCACGGAGTATTGTACAATTTAGCCTATTCGCGTCCATGGGGTTATGATGGATCGCGAACATTTCGTGAAGTGCCGGAATGGGAACAAGGGACGCCCTATGATTTGCAATTGCCTGACGTCGGCTCTCAGTACGTCGGCTTCAGCATGTTTTCCCCCACCGATCAGATCATGATGACGACCATTACTGCCGATGACGGTGTCGCATTTTGGGTTGGAGGCGAAAAATTACTCGAAAAATTCAATCCCGCCCCGTCAAAAACGTATCTGGTGGAAGTTCCTCTCGAACAAGGTAACAACCAAATGATGTTCAAATTTTACAACAGCAAGGGAAACAGCGAGGTAACCATTCAGCACGATGTGGTTGCAGCCCGATATCACACAACTGCCGGAAATGTCAATTTGCAAGAAGGCAAGATTGTTCCCGTGGAGATTCGTGCCGGTTCCGCTCAAACAGACCTGGGATTTGTGAATTTCAAATTGGAAATTGTACCGGTTGAAAACTTATAAATTGAGCATTATGCGCGGATTACCCGAAGGGTATTTCTTGATTGGGCTGATCGCCTTGGTGGGATCATTAAAGGCCCAACCATTTCATTTTCTTCCGGAACCCAAAGAGATTACTTACCAGGAAGGAGAGCTTTTTCTGGGTAAGCCGGATTTTGCTTATGCATTTGAAAACAAGCCGAGTCCCAACAACATTTTTGCTGTCTCCCAGTGCAGAGTAGTACTGGACGAATTTCGTACCATCACGCCTGCCTTGGGAAGTAAAGGATCCGCCAAGTTATTGTTGGTAAAAAAAGGACAGGATAAACGCCTGGATGAAGAGTTTGCGGAAGGTTTGATCAAAATCGGCGAGCAAGGATACATCATCCGGGTGGATGTCAAACGCATCACTGTTTTGGCCAATACCGACCAGGGCATTTTCTATGCGATGGTAACATTGAAACAGTTGTTTGAACAGAATCGACGGTTGTTGATCCCTTGCCTTACCATCATAGATTACCCTTCCCTGGCGATCAGGGCCTGGCAAGATGATGTGAGTCGCGGCCCGATACCTTCCCTTGATTTTCTCAAAGAAGAGGTCAAGCGGCTTGCGCAGTACAAGCTGAATGCATTCACTTTATACACGGAAAATGTATTTAAATATGCCAGCCATCCTGATATTGCTCCGGCGGATGGACTGAGTCAGGAAGACTTACGTGTTCTAGTCGCCTACGCCAAACAATACCACGTGGATGTCATTGGCAATCAACAATCCTTTGGGCATATGGAGAAAATCCTCAAGATACCTGCGTATGCACCTTTGGCAGAAACGCCTTCTGTTTTGTCTCCTGCCGTTGAGGGTACCTATACCTTGTTGAAGGATTGGTATGAAGAGCTCACACCGCTCTATCCTTCTCCTTATTTTCTGATTAACTGCGATGAAGTAGGAGGACTGGGCAATGGTCCCGCTAAATCACTGCTGGCAACAAAAACCAAGGCAGATATCTATGCCGACCACATTAACCGGATCTATCAATTGCTTAAGCCATACGATAAGAAAGTTATGATGTGGGGAGACATCGCGCTCCATAGTCCGGAAATACTCAGCCAATTGCCGAAGGACATCATTATGGTCCCCTGGGATTATGCCCCTGCAGCCTCCTATCTGCCGGAAATCAATCCGATCAAGGAAGCCGGATTTCCATTTTTTGTGGCTCCGGGTATCAGCAACTGGAACCGTATCTGGCCCAATATGTCTGCCGCTTTCGCCAATATTCAACAGTTTGTATGGGATGGGAAGGAAGCCGGTGCCGAAGGGGTCATACTAACCACGTGGGATGATGATGGACTGAGTCTGTTTGAAAATAACTGGATGCCATTGATTTGGGGCGCAGCTCGCTGCTGGCGGCCATTGCCTGCCGATCAAGCGGACGCACAAGCTGATTTTATTGGGTTGTTTGATAAGTACTTTTATCAATTGCCAGAAAAAAGTCTGGGACAATTGTATTTCGATATTTCAGCTCTCGGATCCTATCCGGTGATCCAGGGCCTGGCCAATCAATTGACATGGGAAGATCTTATCCAGCCTGAATTGCCCTGGACGAGTGCCCAGATCCAGGAAGCGACTTTGCGGACCAATGAGTTACAAACACAACTTGCCGACCTAAAGGTCATCAACCACAACCAGATCAATAGTACGGTAGCCGCTGAACTGGCACTTGAATGGATTAGCTGGATCCTGCAAAAAAGAATGATCCAACGATACATTGCCGACCATCTGAAAACTCAGGACATACAACCTGAACCGTTGGACCGGCTTCTGACGAATTTAAGGGGTAACTTATTGAAGCTGAGGGCAAAGTACCAACTGCTCTATAAAAACGAAAACAGATCTTATTACCTGGATCAAAATTCAAGCAAGTTTGATCAGGAACTGGCGCGTATCATCGGTATTAACGAGCGGGTAATCATCACACCGGATGACGATCCATTTAAAACCTTGAGAAGTGTCACCCTGCAAACGTTATTACCGGGAAGCCAGATCGTTTTTACTACCGATGGCAGCGATCCCCAGGAGAACTCAACCATTTACCAAGTGCCTGTATTTATGGATCATACCGGGACGATCAAGGCCCGGGTTATTCAGGATGGTCAACTTGGAGCGGTTTCAGCCAGGTCTGTTTATGTGCATGACGGGTTGGTCGAAGGCATTCAGTTAGTTTATCCCTTTGCACCGCAATATGCCGGAAACGGCCTGGTAACCTTGGTGGATCATCAATCCGGTTCTTCCAATTTCAGGGATGGTCGTTGGCTAGGATTTGAAGGCAAGGATCTGATTGCGACGCTTAAATTAAATGCGCCAACGACCTTGCAAACCGTTGAGATTTCATTTTTGGCTAATCAGTCTTCCTGGATATTCCTGCCAAAGAAGATCCAGTTGGAAGGTTCTGAAGATGGCGTACACTACACGAAAGTTGGTGAGCAAAATTGGCCTCTCAATAAAGATGATGGAGAAACCGAAATCAGGAAGGCCAGCTTCCTTCTGCCGGATACGCCCTATACTTCGCTTCGGATAAGTGCTGAAAATGTCGGTGTGAATCCGGATTGGCATGCCTCACCCGGTGCCCCATGCTGGCTGTTTACGGATGAAATAACGCTGACTACGCGCCATTAAAATACGGATGTAACCCATGCCGGCAATCATCATTTTTGGTTAAAGGGCTGGACAAATCCGGGAATTCCCTGTATTTTAAAAGGATGATTCCTGGAATTCGTACTTTGTTGCTGGTGATTTTTGTGACCGTATTCCGGTTTGAAGCCGGAGCACAGGATTACAACACGCCGGACGATGGCAAGCCATACATCATCAGATCCATCTATTTTGGAGGAGGAAGTTATTACGTCGATGACGACCAAAAATCCGAGTTGTTTCTTTTCCTGGGTAGTGTCATCCTCGAGAACTATGAGATCCATATTCATAGTCATACCGACAACATCGGTGGAGTAGAATACAACCAATGGCTGTCCAAAATGCGAAGTGAGGCAGTAAGGGATGTGTTAATCGATCACCTGGTACCCGACAACATCATTTTTATCAAAGATCACGGGCTACGGGATCCCCAATTTGATAACGAATCCTGGGAAGGTCGTCGCCGAAACCGCCGGGTAGACGTTGTTTTGTGGCCCAAACCATCCTAGAGGATGACGTCAGGGGTAGAAAGATAAAAGCCACCTCCGTCGAAACGAAGATGGCTCGGTGATCGTGCTGGGATTCGAACCCAGGGCCCACGGCTTAAAAGGCCGTTGCTCTACCGGCTGAGCTACACGATCGGATGCTTTTCTTTTAAAGCGACTGCAAAGATACAAACCATTTCTTTTCTGGCAAGTCGAACTCTTATTTTTTGGGAGGAACGGTTGAATAGGTCTGCCCTTCGATACTTAGCTGGGTATTTGGAAACAATTTGCCGGCTTCTTCAAGCAATGGAGAAAGATCACCAAACCGGGATGAATAATGCCCCAAAAGCAATTGTTTAACCCCGGCCAGAGCCGCCAAACGGGCTGCCTGAGCTGCGGTACTGTGTTTGGTCATAGCTGCTTTATCCGCCAGGTCCTCCGTGAATGTGGATTCATGATAGAGTAAGTCCGCACCGCGGATGTGCTCGGCCAGGGATTCATCGAAGACGGTATCGCTGCAGTAGGCGTAAACCTGCGCGGGAGGAGGCGGGGTGGTTGCCTCCCGGGTGGTGATCACGCGGCCATCGGGCAGCACTACATCCAAGCCAGCTTTCAGGTCTTTGATGTTGGCAATACTGAGACCGAATTCATCAATGTAGGCTTTGATCACATTTGGCCGGGAAAACAGTTCCTTAAAGAGGAATCCCCAGGTTGGAATACGGTGTTGGAGGGGGAATGACCAAATTTCATAGTCAGCATGCTGGATAAGTAATTGCAGTCCAGGCTGTAGTTCGTGGACGACCAGTTCAAATTGAAGTGGGACATCACCGAGTTGAAGAATGAGATCCAGGATGTCCTTCAATCCATGGGGCCCATAGATGTGCAAAGGCTCCTGTCTTCCCATGTGATTGAAGGAAGTTACAACGCCCGGCAATCCAAAAAAATGATCACCATGCAGATGGGAGATGAAAATGTGTTGAATTTTACTCCGCCGGACCGAGAAGTCAATCATCCGCATTTGGGTGCCCTCGCCGCAGTCCAGCAGGAAGGCATAGTGCTTGATTTTGACAACCTGGGACGTAGGATGGCGGTGATGTGCTGGTACCGCTGAATTATTTCCCAGGATGGTTACTTCCATGAATTAATTGTCGGTGGCTTCTTCCTCCTCTGCCCCTATTTCACGTTCGAGTTCTTCCATCATTGCATAATCGATGGCTTCCTGAAGGGTGGGGATGATGGTAAGAATCGATTCCAGTCTCGATATTTCGATGAGCCTTTTTACGGCTGGATGGACGATGCCGGTCACAATAAATGAACCATAATCTTTCCAGATACGATTCGCAGTCAGGATGGAACTTAAGCCCGAGGAATCAACATAAGCGACTTTCGAAAGGTCAAAAATGAGGTTTCGCACCCCTTCATTGCGCATGAAAACAAATTCCGATTTCAGATTCGGAGCAATGAGCGAGTTGAGGTTCTCTTCATCCAGAGTGAATACCGCGTATTGATCTTGCTTATCCAGTGAGAATTTCATGTTATGTTTCTTTATCGCGTGCTAAAATAAAGGAAATCTGTAAATATGATAGCCCTCTTCGACCTTGAGAACAATCACCCGGTCCGGTTTGTTGCTTCCTTGTAGCTCTTCGTTGAGACCATGGCCGGTTCTTATAACCTGCAAGCTTACTCCAATCCCGGAGCACATCTGCATAGGCTGAACAATGAAAGCAATTTAATGAAATTATAAATGAAATATTATTTTAATATGTTATATTTCTATTAAACCCAAGCCAGACGGGAGGTTCCTGGGGATTACGAATGTTAAAGTATCAAGCCAAAATGTCAGTTCGACCCCGATTGGCACGTTTTTGTTGGGTTAACGATTGGATTAATTCCATATTTTTGTAAAATAATTGTGATCTTTGGTTTTGACGGGGAGAGGGCCAACTTAATAACAGGATAACGTTTTATGAACAGCAAATTTTCTTCTGAAGTTAAAAAGATTCTAGGTTTAAGCCGGGAGGAGGCGGTCCGATTGGGACACGACTACATCGGTACGGAACACTTACTGCTGGGCATGCTTCACGATAAAGACATTCTGGCAGTCAAGGTGCTTGACTTCATGGATGTGGATTTCTCCGAACTGAAGTATAAAATTGAGGAACAAATACCACCCAAAAGCAATCTATCCGATTCGCGCATCAAGCTGGGCAGCATTGATTTGAACAAGCAGGCAGAAAAAGTCCTGAAGTTGACTTTCCTGGAAGCTAAAGTGCTTAAAAATGAAGAGATCAGCCCGGAACATCTCATGCTTTCCATCCTCAAACACAAGGATAACCTGGCGTCCAGGATCCTGGAAGAATTTGATGTGGATTACGAGTCATATAAATCAGAATTGGAATACGTAAGTCAGGAACAGGAATTCTCCAAATCGGATTTTTACAGTCAGGCATCGTCCGACTCAGACATTCCGATGGAAGAAGAAAGTTCTACCAAATACAAAAAAGCCAACCCGAAATCGAAGACGCCCGTGTTGGATAACTTCGGTCGGGACATTACCCGCCTGGCGGAAGAAGATAAATTGGATCCAATCATCGGAAGGGAAGAAGAGATCGAACGTGTCTCCCAGATCCTCAGTCGCCGCAAGAAGAACAACCCCATCCTGATTGGCGAACCCGGAGTGGGTAAGACCGCGATCGTCGAAGGGCTGGCACTGCGAATCATGCAGCGGAAAGTGAGCCGGACCTTGTTCAATAAACGCATCGTCATGTTGGATCTGGCCGCACTGGTTGCCGGAACCAAATACCGGGGCCAGTTTGAGGAAAGGATGAAAGCCATCATGAACGAACTGGAAAAATCCCGGGATGTCATCCTCTTCATCGATGAAATTCATACCATCGTTGGCGCTGGTGGGGCAACCGGATCCCTGGACGCATCCAATATCTTTAAGCCTGCGCTGGCACGTGGTGAATTACAGTGCATCGGGGCTTCAACACTGGATGAGTACCGTCAGCACATTGAAAAAGACGGAGCGCTGGATCGTCGTTTCCAAAAGGTGATCGTTGATCCTCCTAGCGCCGAAGAAGCCATCAGTATACTAACCAACATTAAAGCCAAATACGAAGAATTTCATAATGTAACGTATTCCGACGAGGCCATCAAAGCATGTGTCATGTTGAGTGATCGTTACATCTCTGACCGGTTTTTACCGGATAAAGCCATCGACGTCCTTGATGAGGTAGGTGCCCGGGTACATCTGAAAAACATTCACGTACCAAAACACATCGAAGAGCTTGAGCAGAAAATAGAAGAGGCCAAAGAATCCAAGAACATGGCCGTCAAGAATCAGCAATACGAACAGGCAGCTGATCTCAGGGATTATGAATCCCGGCTGCAACGTCAACTGGAAAAAGCAAAGGAAGAATGGGAAGAAGAATCCCGGTCCAAACGATATCCGGTCACGGAAGAAGACATCGCCGAAGTCGTCAGCATGATGACCAGTATTCCGGTCAAACGGGTCGCACAATCCGAGAGTAACCGGCTCGTGCACATGACGAAAGACCTGAAGCAGCTGATTATCGGCCAGGATGAAGCCATCACCAAAGTCTCTAAAGCCATCCAGCGTAACCGCGTCGGTCTGAAAGATCCGAAGAAGCCGATCGGTTCCTTTATATTCCTGGGTCCGACCGGTGTTGGCAAGACGGAGTTGGCGAAAGCATTGGCCCGGTACCTTTTTGATACCGAAGATGCTTTAATTCGCATTGACATGAGCGAATACATGGAGAAATTCTCTGTTTCCCGTTTAATCGGAGCGCCTCCCGGATATGTCGGTTATGAAGAAGGTGGACAACTGACGGAAAAAGTAAGGCGTAAACCTTATTCTGTCATTCTCCTTGATGAAATCGAAAAAGCTCACCCGGATGTCTATAACATCCTCCTGCAAGTGCTTGATGATGGCCAACTAACGGATGGCTTAGGTCGTAAGGTGGACTTTAAGAATACCCTGATCATCATGACGTCCAACATCGGTGTGCGTCAGTTGAAAGACTTTGGCCAGGGAGTAGGGTTTGCTACCAAAGCGCGGGTTGAAGCAGCTGAAGAAAATACCAGAAGCGTTATTCAAACCGCTCTAAAGCGCACTTTCTCACCGGAATTCCTCAACCGGATTGACGATGTAGTTATTTTCAATGCACTCGACAAGGACCAGATCCATCAGATCATTGACATCACCTTGAAAGATCTGTATAAGCGGTTGGATTTGATGGGTTATACCCTGACGCTTTCCGAAGAAGCGAAAGATTTTGTAGCTGATAAAGGATACGACCCTCAATACGGCGCCAGGCCATTGCACCGGGCGATCCAGAAATACCTGGAAGATCCATTGGCAGAATTTATTCTTCAACAAAATCCGGAAGAAGGCGCACAGCTTGAAGCCGTACTGACGGAGGATAAAGAAGGCGTCCAAATCGTTTTGGTCAATAAAGTAGAATCGTCTGATATCCAGGAAAAATAAAAGCATTTTTAATAAGCTAAAGGGTGATTCAGGCCTTGTAACCGGGAATGCATCACACTTTTCTATTGTTTATCGGAACTTACCGTTAAGCAAATCCCTTGAATAGTGTAATTTTGTAAACTTTTTTATTCATTAAACTAATTAGCATTTGGCAAGAGAAACCAACTACAGGAGGCGGCAGGAAGACAATGCAGGCTACCGTGTCAATGACCAGATTCGCGTTCGTGAAATTCGCTTAGTAGGCGATAATCTGGAAGAATTAAGCAAAGATTTAGGAACCAAAGTAGAAACAGGAATTTACCACATTCAGCAAGCATTGCGCTGGGCTGATGAAGCTGGACTGGATTTGGTGGAGATATCTCCGAATGCCAATCCACCTGTTTGTCGGATCACCGATTTCAAGAAATTCCTCTATCTCCGCAAGAAAAAGGAGAAAGAAATAAAAGCCAATACCGCCAAAACGGTGATCAAAGAGGTCCGCTTTGGACCCAACACCGATGATCATGATTTTGAGTTCAAACTACGTCATAGCAAAAAATTCCTTGAAGAAGGTGCAAAAGTGAAAGCCTATGTCCACTTTAAAGGCCGTACCATCGTCTACAAGGACCGGGGAGGTGACCTGCTTGAGCGTTTTGTCAAGGAGCTGGAAGATTTTGGTGCACCCGAATCACCTCCCAGAATGGAAGGCCGGAGAATGCACGTGATCATCGCTCCCAAGAAGGAATCAAAGAAGAAATAAGTCAACGGCGTTCATTTCACTTCTTTGGTTTTATTTCGCTATGGTAATCAAATACTTTTTATACCTTTGCACTCCATCTAAAAATTCGTGTGGTTATGCCAAAGATGAAAACCCATTCCAGTGCCAAAAAGCGTTTTAAGCTCACCGGAACGGGAAAACTGAAAAGGTTTCACGCAAACCATTCTCACTTGATGCGTAAAAAAACCAAAGTGAGAAAATTGCGCTTGGTTCAGTCTGCACTGATCAGCCCAGCCGATGAAGCCCGGGTGAAGCGGATGCTGAACTTGTAATTAAACAGATTTTTTAACGAGAATGCAGGTTAAGTGCCTTATGGGGTCCCTGTATTGAACTAAAAACAAACCATCATGCCACGTTCTGTCAATGCGGTTGCGAGCCGTAAACGAAGAAAAAAAATCCTGAAAGCTGCCCGTGGGTACTTTGGTGCCCGTTCCAAAGTGTATACCGTAGCTAAAAATGCCCTGGAGAAGGGGATGCAATATGCTTACCGGGATCGGCGTAACAAAAAGCGCACTTTCCGCCGTTTGTGGATCGCACGGATCAATGCTGCGGCACGGATCAACGGCCTGAACTATTCTCAGCTGATTCATAAATTGAGCCAGGCTGATGTGCAGTTGAACCGTAAGGTGCTGGCTGATCTCGCGACCAATCATCCCGATGCGTTCAAAGCGGTTGTGGATCAGATAAAATAAAAGCGAACAAACCTTTAAGCGAAATAGAGCCCTGGTCAATCGTCCGGGGCTTTTTTATTTTAGCTGATTTGGGATTCAATCCATTTAGGACCGGATGGCCTCCACCGGGTCCAACCGGGCAGCCTGCCAGGCAGGAATGATGCCACTCAATACGCCGATGATGATGCTCATCGAAACCCCAAGGATGATGTTCTTAGCCGGCAGGTAGAACGTGAATCCTGATAATGCCGAAGCCAATTCGGTGATTCCAAATACCAGTAACAATCCCAAAGCTCCACCCACGAGGCAGAGAATCACAGACTCAATCAGGAATTCCATAAGTATCACCGGACGTGGCGCACCGAGTGCCTTCTTCACGCCGATCTGGTTGGTGCGTTCCTTGACCGAGACAAACATAATATTAGCCACACTGAAGATCCCGACAATGATGGCAAAGAGTCCGATGATGATCGCTACCATACTCAGTACCCGGAATATGGGAGCCAACAGATTTGTCAGGGTAGATAATTCATTGAGAGCGAAATTATCCGCTTCTTTGGGCTTCAGGTGGCGGTGTACCCGCAGCACGCCGGTCAGCTCATCACGAAGATCTTCCAGCGATGTCCCCGGAGTGGCTTTTACATTGAGCATGGTGCCCCAGGTGGTTCGCGAAGTAATATTGATCATTTTGCGGGCCTGGTTGTAGCTGATGATCACCGCACGATCGAATGGAATGACATTGACGAGGCTGTTGCCTTCTTTCTTTAACAGTCCGATAATCAACAGTTTGCGACCGCGCACATTGATGTATTTACCGATCGGGTCCGTATTTGGAAATAAATTGGTAGCAATTTCATACCCGAGAATGGCCCGGTCGGCACCGGTCTCAAATTCAAAGTTGGTGAAGTAGCGGCCGGACTCAAATTCCAGTTTGAAAATATCACCAAACTCATAGGTGACACCGGCCATATAGGCTCCCCGGATGCTGTTGTTACGGTACTTAATGACGTTGGTAGGCATGAATACCGCCAGAGATGCCATCTCCGCCGAGTGAACTTTGGTTGTGATCGCTTTGTAGTCCTGGTAATCCGGGTTTGGTCTTTTTGCGTATTTCCAAAAATTCTCTCCTGGATCTTCATCCCAGGGAAATCGGTCGACATAAAGGACATCCCTGCCCAGCTTTTCAAAACTTTGTTCGATGTTGGCCTGGAGGGAATCTACAGCCGAGAGGATCAGGATGATACAGAGGATGCCAATCAGGATCCCAAGAAGGGAGAGGAACGAACGCATCTTGTTTGAGGCCAGTTGTTGGAACGCCTGCGTGATGCTGCCAATGAATATGTTGAGATAAACTTTCATGTTTGCGGTGCATGCCAAGGTACTAAGTTATCCGCAGTGGTAGCAATATGTTCGATGAACGATCAGTATTTTCAGCTAAAATCCGGTGGGCTTACCGTCGAAATCCGTTGGATTCTGTTATTGAATGTGTATTTTTGCCGAAATTTTGTAAAAAAGAAAGCACATGAGGTCGAAACTATCCAATTTCAATTTTGAACTGCCAGCTGAATTAATTGCTCAATCGCCGGCCAAAGAAAGGGATGAATCTCGGCTCATGGTTATCCATAGGGAGACCGGAAAAATTGAACATAAGATCTTTAAGGATCTGTTGAATTATTTTGATGAGGATGATGCACTCATTTTCAACAATACCAAAGTATTTCCGGCCCGTATGTTTGGCAGAAAGGAGAAAACCGGCGCCAAGATTGAGGTTTTCCTCTTACGGGAGCTGAATAAAGATGCACGCCTTTGGGATGTGTTGGTCGATCCTGCCCGCAAAATCCGGGTTGGTAATAAATTGTATTTCCACGATAAGAACGGGAATGAGGTGCTCGTCGCCGAGGTGGTTGATAATACAACTTCCCGGGGCAGGACCATCCGGTTTTTTTATGACGGATCCGACGAGGATTTCCAGAAGGAACTAAAAGCGCTGGGAACGACTCCACTCCCCAAATACATCAAACGCTTAGCTGAAGATCTGGACGTTGACCGCTACCAAACGGTTTATGCAAAAGTCGAAGGCGCCGTTGCCGCACCGACTGCCGGCTTGCATTTCAGTCGCGAGTTGTTAAAGCGACTGGAGATTAAAGGGGTTCATTTTGCTGAGATCACCCTGCATGTCGGGTTAGGCACTTTCCGTACCATTGATGTTGAAGATCTGTCAAAACATAAGATGGACGCCGAGTATTTCCGGGTTGATGACAAGGCAGTCGGGGTTGTCAATGCAGCTAAGCAAGGTGGTAAAAAAGTTTGTAGCGTAGGGACAACTTCCATGCGTTCCATCGAATCGGCAGTATCCGCCAACGGGTTGTTGAAGCCTTCGGAAGGTTGGACCAATTTATTCATTTACCCTCCCTATGAATTTTCGATCGCTAATTCGATGATTACGAATTTTCATTTGCCAAAATCGAGTCTGATGATCATGGTATGCGCTTTTGGCGGCTACGATTTGGTCATGGATGCTTATGAAGAGGCCATTAAAGAAAAATACCGGTTTTATTCCTACGGGGATGCCATGCTGATCTTGTGATCTGCCGGCCATTTGCATTAGAAAAGTTTCCGATATTTTTATTGGGCGGAATATTGTTTGAGTGAATTTCTTTAATACATTTGCGCCAAAATCAAATGGGTGAAACTATTTCACGGGAAAGGTAGTTACACCACAGGTAAATTTTGATTAACTCTTAATCGCTAGGATTATATGTATTGGACGCTTGAGTTGGCATACCATTTGGAAGAAGCTCCCTGGCCGGCAACCAGAGATGAATTGATCGATTATGCAATTCGTTCCGGTGCCCCGTTAGAGGTCATCGAGAACTTGCAGGAGATGGAAGACGAGGGAGAGATTTATGAAAGTATTGAGGATATTTGGCCTGACTATCCGCGCAAGGATGATTTCCTGTTCAACGAAGATGAGTATTAACCCACTAGTATAGACAGACCCGTTAATTTCCGGATAAAAATTGGAGGCAGTTGTCCTCCAGCCCGCGCTTTGCATTGTATTTTTACCCGATGACTCCGGCTAAAGATTTAATTATTGCCATTGATGGATACGCATCTTGCGGTAAGTCCTCTTTGGCAAAGGCACTGGCTCGTCACTTGCACTACCGGCACATCGATACCGGAGCAATGTATCGGGCAGTCACCTATTATTTTCAGGAAAACCGTATCTCCTGGCGGCAAGAAACCTCCCGGATAGCGGCCTTGGAACACATCAGTATTTCGTTCTATAACAACCACCAGTTCAACCGGACTTTGTTGAATGGTGACGATGTGGAGGAAGCCATCCGTACCACCCAGGTCAATCAGGATGTTAGTGAAGTGAGCGTATTTGCCGATGTCCGGGACAAAGTGGTCAGGTTACAGCGTGAAATGGGTAAAGAAAAACGCATCGTGATGGAAGGGCGCGATATTGGAACCGTGGTATTTCCAGATGCCGAATTGAAAATATTCCTGACGGCATCCATCGAGGTACGCACGGAAAGGAGGTATCAGGAATTACTTCGCAAATCCATACTGACCACCCGGGCTGAGGTACAGGAAAATCTCATGAAACGCGATTACATAGATTCCAACCGTGAACACAGTCCGTTACGTAAGGCCAAAGATGCCTGGGAAATCGATAACAGTGATTTGACGATCCACGACCAAATGGAACGAATCGAATCCTACATCCGGGATCATTGGGGAATGGTTAATTCCTGAGTACTTTTGTGTTAAAAGTATGATAAGGGAGTCCAGCTTCGATTACAAAAACCAACGAAAATCGTTAATCACCAAAACAGGATTATGAAAGGGA
>JAGQXC010000416.1 GCA_020436785.1 Saprospiraceae bacterium
ACAACCAACACCAGGCACTTACACCATCTCCGATTTATCCGGGAGAATAATTCAACAAGGTACTTTGAGCAATGATCACTTGACGGCCATATCGGTGGCAAGCCTGGCCTCCGGCATATATCTATTGAAGGTTGGTGATGTTGAAAGGATCACCACCACCCGGTTTCTAAAGGTACATTGATCAAGCAGCCTGGCTATCGGCTAAAGTTTGATAAAGCGCCCCGCAAATATTTTATCACCATCTGATACACGAACCAGGTAAATTCCGGGCGGCAAGTGATCCACGTTGGCGGTGGCAGAGCCGTCAAGATAATGCAATGGTAAGATTGAAAAACGTTCTCCACTGGCCGTATAAATCTGTGCCTGCAAATTGGTGCCATTCGGAGGTTCCGGCCATTCCAGACCAATCATATTCCGGGCCGGATTTGGAACGATCTTGACAGTAGGTAGCACAGGCTGAAATTTTATTCCGGACACTTCCCGGGAAAACAAATAGGCACTCAATCCATTGGCATAGTCAAGGTAGTACAACGTATCCTCATGCATTTCAATGTTCTTTGGACTATAGACCGGAGTAGTTGCATTGATGGGTGCAGGATTCACCGGATCACTTAATTCAAGTACCTGGAGATCCCTATACTCATAAACTACCATCAAGTAGTCCTCGTAGACCTCCAAACCGAGGGGGTTATATTTAAATATACCTGATTGCTCCTGGACTGGATGCAACGGATCCGTGATGTTAACGATCAGCCCATCGTTCGATCCCAGATATAAATGGTCATCCTTGCGTGCAATGTCATTCAAAGCAAAGCTCAGCTGGATAGAATCAACGACTTGTAGTCTGGATGGATCCGATACATCGATCGTTTTCAAAAATTTCTTTGACGTATAGGTATAAAGGACATTTTCCATCAATGGGAAAACACGATAATACCGGTCCGTAAATTCCTGAATTTCACCGACGACCACCAAATCTTCAGGATTGGAAACATCCAGGATCATCAGTTCACTGTTGGTCACTACATAAAGACTGGTTCCTAATAGGGCCATATCCCGTGCTGAAGAAACCAATGCAAAGGTGTCTATAACCCGCGGTGATGCAGGATCACTAAAATCAATGGTATAAATTCCATCCCCTGCTACCGCAACATATGCATAATGGCCCTGATGAACGACGTGCTCCATGCTTAAATAGTCCTGACCGGACACCGTGCCGATCCGGTTCAAGTCGGGAAAATCCAGGTCTACAATTTGCAGCCCAATTCTCCCATAAGCAAGGAGTGCTTTACCAGAAGTTACATCCAGATCATACGCATAGCCTCCTTTATATAGTACCCCGGCCATTTGCAGGTTTAAACCCTTGCTGAGATCATAAAGGATGCACCCTTCAAACTGTTTTTTAATGACCAGGTAGTTCTCATGGATATCCACTGCTTCCGACCAGCCTTCAATAACGTTCAAAAAAACGGGATGGCCCGGATCACGGATGTCATAGACAGCGGTTCCATGGCCCTGGCCGGCCAGATAGAGTGTGTCTCCGCTTATGACCATGCCCTGAGCAAATCCCGGAATAACACCGATTCGTTGTGTCAGATTGTCCTGATTAAAAATATGTACCGAATCGCCATCAGCCACGAACAAGAGGTCCTGCGTACCATATACACCATAAATGGTTCGCAGGTCGCCGAATGAAAAAGTAGAAATTTCCGGCTCATCCGGACTGCTGGAATCCAGGATGTTCAAGGTACTGCGGCCACCGGCACCGTAGATGCGATTGCCTGTTGCAAAATAACTTCCGAAAGCAGGATAACCCTTGAATTCCACTAGAAAGGTGAGGGTTCCATTTGCCGACCGGCGATAGACCGATGTATAATAATATCGGGTAGCCAGAACATAGTCTTTGCCGTGGGCCAGGGTGACATACTTGCCAAGTCCGGTGTCCACATCCTGGAGCTGCTCCAGGCTACCGTCACTGGCTATTTGAAACACGAAGATCCTGGAGTCACAGTAGGCATAGAGAACGTCTCCAACGACTTCAACCGATTCCACATGGGACGGTAAGTAGAGCTCCCCATAATCTTCCGGGATCGCCGGATTGGCGATATCCAGCGTGAGCAGGTAGTTGCCTGAGCCCAGGAAAGCATACGTCCCATGGAAAGCCACATCAAGGGTTGATCCGTAAGCCCATCGTCCAATTTCGTTAAATTGTTCCTGGCCGGTAACCGGTATGACAAAACCTCCAATCAGGACTACGGTGAAAAGGATATGTTTGAGCATGATTCGGGATTTGTATTGGTGTATTTTTAAGTTACCCTTTTAATCCCAAAGATCCCCAAATCACCTGTTTTATCTTTACGTTATGTTTGCTTGGCGGGATGAATGAAAATAAAAAGGCACCATCTGCTCAAGCAAATGGCGCCAAATAAGTACATTCCATGTAGTCAATGCATGGGCAGCAATGACCTTTGTAATTAAACGTACAGACCGCTTACTCCGTCCCCTGCCCTTACGGATATTTTTTAATGATCTGGATCATGTATTCTCTGTAGAAATTTTGCGCATCCATGGGGGTACAAGGGGCCTTTGAGTATCTGAAAAGAAAATGCCGATATGAAACGATTGTTGACGATCTGTTTACTTTTAATCCTGGGATTGCAAGTAGCTCCCACCTATGCCATTCACCGGACCGAAACACCAGCCCGGGATGCGGTTGAAATACATGAAGCCAAATCTCAGACCATGACTAAAAAAGCCGTTCGTCAGGAACGGCGCCAGGAGCGTCGCCAGGTCTGGATCAAACGCATGGTTGAAGGAGAAGGGGAAAATGAAGT
This sequence comes from Saprospiraceae bacterium, assembly GCA_020436785.1. GTDB lineage: Bacteria > Bacteroidota > Bacteroidia > Chitinophagales > Saprospiraceae > JAGQXC01. The sequence continues at coordinate 2,835 of JAGQXC010000416.1, forward strand.
GATCGTGGCCGCTCTGCTGGCTTTCTTTTTGGGGTTCCTGGGCATCCACCGTGTCTATCTGGGGAGTAAAGGCTGGTTGGTACTGGCTTATTTATTCACTTTTGGCGGATTGTTCGGCATCCTGCCCCTGATCGATTTCATCCGCTTGGCCGCAGGGGGTATCGATCATTACCGCAACAACAATTCATTTTTTGCGGCATTCGAATAATTGCCGGTGACATCCGGAATGTGATCTTACCCGGTCGACCGGTGATCGCACCGGTTCAACCAGATTTTGTGAATGGCTTGGATCCTGAGAGGTACCTTCCTACCCATTCAACAATTCAAGCACGCGTATGGTCACCCGATTCCACTGGTTGATGGTTTTTGAAATATTAACAGGAGCAATTGTCCTGCTTACCAATTATGCATCGGATCCTCCGAATGGTTACACCAATGCACCTTTCGATCATTTTTGCAGTGAATGCCACAGTCCAAGTGCCTCATTGAATGGCATGGTAGCCATTACCGGGTTACCTGCTGAGGCGGAAGCAGGCACGTTGTACACGATCCGTTTGACAGCCAAAGCAACCACGGGACAACCAGGGCGAGGCGGGTTTCAGTTGGTCAGTGTATATACATCGGATCGCACCAACGCAGGAGACTTGATGGCGATTGGTGCAGATGTCGGGACCGGAACGACCGGAGGTCGGGAATACATCGACCACCGGGGACCAAAAAGTTTTTCAGGTGACAGTGTAAGCTGGACGTTTAACTGGCTCAGTCCAGCCAATCCCACCAGTGAAGAGATCACCATGTACTTTGCCGCCAACCTGACTAATGGCAATGGAAGTAATTCCGGGGACCATCCGGTTAGTGGTTCTTATTCATTTAATGTGAAAACAATGGCAACACCATTAACGACTTCCATTTCCAGCCTGCAGGATGTGAGTTGTTTTGGCTTAGCAGATGGTTCGGCTTCCGTGGAGGTCAACGGAGGAACCCCTCCCTACCAGTACCTATGGTCCAATGGCACGACGGCCGGCCAGCTATCCCAGGTGCCTTCCGGATTGTATTCCGTTACCATCTCGGATGCCAACGGTCAAATCGTTCAGGATCAGGTACAGGTCCAGGAACCGGCTCCATTGCAGTTCGAACTCCAGGCATCACCTGCCTCCTGTGCGGATGATGCCAACGGACAAATTGTAACATTCATCAGCGGAGGAAGCGAACCCTATCAATATCAATGGTCCAACGGAATGACCTCTAATTCAATCGCCGGATTAATCGCGGGTAATTATTCACTCACCATTACCGACAGTCATTCCTGCACGGAAGCGGCTTCAGTACTGGTGGTTGCCCGGGATACGACTCCGCCGGCGATCACTTGTCCGGAAGACCTATCATCGACGACTTCCCGGGTGATTTATCCGGAACCGTTGGTTAGTGACAATTGTGGCATCGATTCACTTCTTGTTACAGGTTTCCCCAGTGGCAGCCTGTTTCCAGTCGGGACGAGTCTGATTGAATTTACTGCTGTGGATTTATCCGGGAATACCAGCAATTGTTCTTTTCAGATCACCGTGGATTCAACCACCAGTCACCGGATCGCATTATCCGACAATTGGTTTAACATTTATCCCAACCCGGTTGCCGACCGGATCTCTATTTTAGCAGAAGCTTCCGGAAAAACGCTGATCAACCTTTACGATGCCCGAGGCCAGGTTCTCCTGTCCAAATGGATTGATGAATTTCCATCACACGAATATACCCTGCAGGTGCCCTGGTTGGCTTCAGGGATCTATTTTATACAAATTCAGTCCGGTGAAAAATCAGGGATAAGTAAAATCCTGAAACAATGAGTCAGCGGCTATTTTTGATCAAGCGTATCCAATATAGTCAATAGATCTTCCTTTTTACGGAATGCCTCGGCGGGTATGTACAACCAGGTTTTATCCTGTAAGTGAAGTTTCAGGTGATCCGGTCTTTTTTCCACCTTTTGAATCGATTCGTAAGCAATACTTGCTTCACCCTGACCGGTTATTTGCAATAAATAATCCTTGGTGAATTGGAAGGTCTGAGGTGCGAACAAGGCCTGATTTTTCCGGCTCTGTACATAATGACGGTATTCAAGGACAATGTAAATGGCATAGATCAACAGTCCCAGCAACAACAACCCCGAAACCCACAGATATCCGGTGAAAGCATTGATGGCCATGAGTAAAAGCAATGGCCACAACCACCAGATGCTTTTGCGCCATTTTTGACGCAACAAAAGGCGAACGTATTGTTTAGGTTCCAGATGAAAGGTCCTGGTCAATATTTTCTCCGAAATTTCCATTTCCTATACGTGCTTCCTACATCGCCTAAAAAAGGGCTTTATTTGAATACGTCAAGTAAAGCCCCCGTTATTCGGATGATTTAGTTGTCAGTTACCGGTAACGATAGATTCAGGTTGCCCAAACGATTTGAGCCATTTTACAGTACGGATAGCACCGGGGTCGTTATTTACCCGATTATGCAAACCGGAAGCCTCCAGGGTAACCTGGTAGAAGTGATCCAGTGAAATACTTGACGATTCCAGCGGATGTCCACTTCCACAGGTGGTTTGGGACTCAACAGGTTTATCGTACCCGGTATAACCCAGGTAATAGGTGGTACTTCCTTCATTCAGATCCGGGAGTGTCTTGACACTGCTGTACGCAGAACTCTTGTTCGTCTGATAATAGGATAACAACTCGGCAAAAGGAATGGTCTCATCGATCACCATGGATCCCAGCATCCGTCCGAGGTACTCCTGGGTAACCACACCAGACTCTAAATCCACTTGTGTGGTTGGCAATGAGAAGCGACCACGAGCTCCTTCACGGGAAATGATCCAACCGTTTACTTCATCTTTACTTTCAGGGACATTGATCACGGCAAACAATACCGGGTTGGTTACGGATGATTCAAAAAACAACCGGGCCTTCAGTTCCGGATCGACGGATGAAGTGACCGCAGGCTGCTCTTTTTGGCAACTGGTCATCAGAAGTAAGCCGGCGAATCCAAGAAAAAGTATTGATGATTTCATAGATCTCTGTTTATTACCATTATTGTTCTTTTTAAAATTAATGCATTTCTGCCTGAGAATCAAATTTTTCAGGTTACACGGGCAATTTATGTCCGGTCCCGACCAATTATTGAATCCATTTTAGCTTCAATGGTCCATTTATGGATTGTGTTTTGCGGAATTTACCACAACGGGACAGGTTTATTTATGGTAATCAACCGGAATAACCAGGATCAAAAACGGATTTAAACCTTCTCTTTCTATTCTGGTTTAACAAGAAAACAAGAGACATTAATCATTGATTATCAATCAATAATATGAAAACAACGGTTCCAAGATCAGCACCAACTCCATAAGCTAGATCAGCGAAAAGTGTGATTAAGGTCACATATACCCGCTGATGATCATCATCAAATCGGCATTCTCATGCCCCTACATTTGTAGTACAAAATCTAAAGAAAATGACACGCACATTCCTCATCCTGATCAACCTAGTACTAGCCCTCACCATTACCACTGCTCAAAAACCTTACCTGCTAACTTCGGGAAGTCTGGACGTCATGGGTACATCCACCCTCCACGACTGGACCTCGAAGGTTGAAAAAATGAGCGGTAAAGCACAGCTTACGATTGACGAAAACAATGTACTTACCGGGATCCAATCGTTTACCTGGTCCTGCAAAGCCACTGACCTGATCAGTGAGCACGGCAGCATCATGGATAAAAACTCCTGGAAAGCCCTCGATGCCGATCATTACCCGACCATTAGCTACAAACTGAAATCCGTAACCAAGATCACTCCTGCCGGCAATGGATGGGAACTGGCAACAGTCGGAGACCTTACACTGCATGGTGTCACCAAAACCATCCAAATGAACGTTAAGGCAACTATGGATCCCAGCGGGACCATCTCCTTTACCGGCAGCCATGCCATGAAAATGACCGATTATAAGGTAGATCCTCCCACGGTGATGCTTGGCACCCTTAAGACCGGCGACGATTTAACCATCAAATACACCATCCACTACGCATTTGATAAAAATATGGCTCTGAAATAAGCCACCTATATGTCCAATCACATTAAAAAAACAAATTAAATCCTCAGCTATGAAATCCTATAATTCACTCAGATCCATCGTCCTCTCACTGGTTTTCTTATTGCCTTTTGGGATGATGTTGAATGCCCAGAAAGTACAATACTGGCGACCTTACGGTCAAACCGGATTACATGTTTTCGAGCCGGGCAAGGCTGACACCGTGCTCTTCGAAGGACTCAAAGTACGCATCGGCGGTGCTTTTGCTCAACAGTACCAAGGACTTTCACACGAAAATCAAGCTACGGCAGTAACCAAAACCGTTGGTGGTGTGGAATACAATCCGAACAAACTGTATAATTTAGGCAAAGGCTTTAACCTGGCCGAAGCAAACATGTACATCGATGCTCAGTTGGATGACGGTATCCGTTTGGCTGTTGAAGGCTACATGTCCGCCCGTCACCACCAGGAATTCTGGGTAAAAGGCGGTTACATTCAAGTAGACAAGCTGCCGATGTTCGGCAACCCGGAATGGTTTACCAAATATTTCCGCGCCAAAATCGGTCACTTTGAAGTCAACTATGGAGACCAGCACTTCCGCCGCACCGATGGTGGTAATGCCGCCTGGAACCCCTTCGTAGGCAACTACATCATGGATGCTTTTGCAACGGAAATTGGTGGTGAAGTGTACGCGTTCCCGACCAAAAACATCACCGCAATGGTTGGTTTGACCAGTGGTTTGATCGGTGGTGACATTGCTGCCGGCACCACCAAGAAGCCTTCGGTTTATGCCAAACTGGCTTATGACAAGGAATTTTCCGACAACATGCGTTTCCGGATCTCCGGTTCTGTATACGCCAATAAAGAATCCGGACGTAACACCCTGTTTGGTGGCGACCGCACCGGTTCACGTTATTACCTGGTTATGGAAGCCGCTCAGTTTGTACCGCGCGGAGCAACCACACTGTCCAGTGCCAATGCGACGGACAATGCCTTCTCTGGCCGGATTAACCCGGGCTTCTCCACCAATGTAACCACCTGGCAGATTGCTCCTTTCGTTAAATTGGCCGGACTGGAAGTATTTGCAACCTTTGAACAAGCAAAAGGATACGCCAGCAGTGACCCGAAATCAGAAACAGGTTTTACCAAACGCAAAGCCACTCAGGTTGCTGTTGAAGGTCTGTATCGCTTCCTGCCCCGCGAACAGGTATATGTCGGAGCTCGCTACAACACCGTAAAAGGTCAATTGAATGCCCGGATCGCCGGTGACCAAAGTGTAAACCGGATGGAACTGGTGGCAGGCTGGTATGCAACGAAAAACTTGTTGCTGAAAGGTGAAATCGTCAATCAAAAATACGTCGATTGGCCGACAGACAACATCTTCTACAAAGGTCAGTTCAATGGTTTCATGATTGAAGCTGCTGTTGGTTTCTAATCGAAGCTTTCATGACTTTTGGTGCAGTCTTTAGATAATGTGAAGAGGCTTTTGTCCTGGTGATGAAAGCCTCTTTTCAATTGTAGCATTGAATTATCTAACTTTCACTGGATTGAAGCGCGCATCATGATCGCCTTGCTGAAACGAATTCCTATCATTCCGGTTTGTTTGCTATCCTGTCTGGGATGGAGCTCTCCCCTATTCGCACAATATTATGTACTTGATGATCAGAGTTCCGTCGTCCTGAATGGATCCAGTACGGTCAATAAATTTTCCTGTGAATGTTCCGGGAACTGGCCGGCCATTGCTCCGCAGATGACGCCGGGCGACAAGCGAATTCAGTTTACCCAAACCAGCCTGACCATCGACATCAAGAATCTGGACTGTGGCAACCGGGTGATGAACAAAGACCTGAGGGAGACCCTCCATGCTGAAGTCTACCCGACCATTTCAGTGTCCTTACTGAATGCCGACCTGAACACCGAAAAGGGACTTTCCAATGCATGGCAACCAATGCGTGCCCAGCTTGCGATCAAATTGAATGGCCATTCCAATACGTATTGGACCGAGGTGAACGGTCGGAAGGAAATCGATGGATCTTTTCACTTTGTCAGCACCCTGGCTTTGAAAATGACGGATTTTAATATTACTCCTCCACGACCATTCCTGGGAATGATCATTGTCCATGATGAGATGGAAGTAGCCCTGGACCTGTGGGTGACGATGGTCAGTCACTAACCCTGATCTAGAATATTTTAACGGCGGAGGTGATATTATTTTTTCATTGATGTACCTTGCATTCACCTATGAGACCTTCCGACATTCGCATTGTTTTTATGGGCACACCGGATTTTGCTGTGCCTTCCCTCGAAATACTTTATAATCAAGGTTTTTCCATTGTAAGTGTTGTAACGGCTACTGACAAACTGGGCGGCCGGGGTAAAAATCAGTGGATCGCTTCCCCCGTCAAGAAATTTGCAGCAGCACATGGCATTCCGGTGTTACAGCCTAAAAACCTGAAAGCCAAAACTTTTATTGAAGACTTAAAACGTTTGCAAGCGGATCTTCAAATCGTCGTGGCATTCCGCATGTTGCCGGAGGTCGTATGGGATATGCCAGCCCTGGGCACGTACAATCTGCACGGCTCATTGCTACCCGCCTATCGCGGAGCTGCGCCCATCCATTGGGCGGTAATACGGGGCGAACAAGAAACCGGCTTGACAACCTTCAAACTTCAGCATGCCATTGATACGGGTAGTATATTGATGCAAAGAAAGGTTGCCATTGATCCACAGGATACCACCGGATCGTTGTATGAACGCATGAAGACCATTGGGGCAGAAGTAGTGCTGGACACTGTAAAAACGATCTGCCGGGGTAACTTTCAATTGCAACCTCAAAATGAGCAGAATGCCAGTCATGCACCAAAAATTTACACCGAGGACGCCGAAATTGATTTCAATCAAACGGCAATGCAGGTGTATAATTTCGTCCGTGGCATGTCACCCGTCCCGGGTGCCTGGACCATGATCGATGGAAAAGTCTTAAAATGTTATTTTGTTGAGCGGGCAGATTCGGGGGCCAAACTGTATCCCGGGGAAATCGATACGGATCAACGAACCTATCTGCGTATCGGGACCAATCATGGAGCGGTTCAATTGACAGATGTTCAACTGGAAGGGAAACGGAGAATGGATATCAGAACCTTTCTGAATGGTTATACCATCAAAGTTCTTAAAACTTCAAAAGCGAACGGGCCGTCCTGATCACCACTTCCACCAGATTTTCGTAGTGTACTTCAAAAGTTCTTTCTGACATTTGTTGGGTTGACCAGGTAATGCTTTCAGTAGAAGACTGAATGGAATGGCTGTGCATGATGTATGCTACAGACAAGACACTTAAGACAAACAAAAATCCAAAAACAAGAGGAATAAAATTCTTTTTCACAGTTTTTGTAGTTTCTTATAATACGCCACAAAGCTACGAATGGTTACATCAGAAGTCACTTTTTTTAGCCCAAATAACAAAAATTTAATACGAAACACGTTGAAAACGCGATGGTATCCGGCCTTCACCAGGGCATGGCTGCAGCAATCAAGGCTTGTGTCACCGGATGAGCCGGTTGTGCGATGATCCTGGAGGTGGGTCCGGATTCAATAATGTGGCCTTGATCCATTACATAAATCTTATGACAAACCTGACGGATCCAGGTGATATCATGACTGATGAATAATAGCCCCATTCTTCCGGACGCAGAGATTTCTTGTAAAATCCGCAGGGTCTGCCATTGATTATGGGGGTCCAGACTTGAAATGGCCTCGTCACAAACCAGCAATTTAGGGTGCTTCAATAATGCACGGATGATTGCGAGTCGCTGTCGCTCACCACCGGAATAGGTGGCCGGTATACGATCCAAATCCAGGTCCTCCAACTGGAAAGCCTTAAGTAATGGCTTCCAGGGCTGGGTACTCCAGTCGACCGAAGGTACCGCATCCTGAAGTTGACTGCGAATGGTCAGCCTTGGATTAAGCGATGTGTAAGGATTCTGAAAGACCATTTGGATCTCCCGTGATTGATAACGCATGGTCAACCGTTGTAAAGGCCGGTTTCGATAACTGATTTGACCATCCTGTAATGGCACCAATTGGGTCATCAATTTGGCCAATGTTGATTTACCGCTGCCGCTGGCGCCGATCAAACCGACCCAATCACCTTCTGAAATAGCCAGATTAACCTGGTTTAAAACAGGCACCTTTTTCCCCCACCAATGTTTCCGGTAGGCAAATGACACATTACTTATTTCCATAACTTTCTCTTCACTGAAGTTTTCCACCGGCTGCAACGAGGACACCTGTTCAGATCCCGGGGATACCTCAATGACGTGGTTCGTTAGCCGTTTCCAGAGTGTCGTGTCGTGAGTGACCAATAAGATCCCGAGGCCGAGTTCCTGGTTTAAGGCGCTCAGCAAGTCAACGATCTTCTGCTGGGATACCTTGTCCAGGTTGGAAGTTGGTTCATCGGCAATCAGCCAGCGGGTACCCGATGCCAGTACAATTGCCAGTAAAACCCGCTGAATCTGTCCCCCGGATAGTTCATGTGGAAATCGCTCCAATACATCCGCAGGAAGATCCACTTTCCTAAGCCAGGATTGCATGGCCTGTCGATCAACTTTGCTGCGTGCAAGGCGCATGGCATCGCGGAATGACTTTCCGATCTTCCGGATGGGGTTAAGAGCCAAATCGGTCTCCTGGGTCAGGTAAGCCAGCTGTCCGGCATTCCATTCGGTCCGTTTGGACTCCGGTAACCGTGCGAGATCCTGTTCCTCCCGGTCATGCCGGTAGACCGTTGATCCAATAAATTTCAATTGCGCTGGTAAGATGCCCACGATCGATTTGCAGATCAGGGTTTTTCCGGCTCCGGATGAGCCGGTTAAGGCAATGATCCCGCCTTCTCGCCAGATGAAGTCGATTCCCCCGACCAAATGTTCGTCGTTTGGCGATTTTATACTATCGATTCGCACCTGGATCTGGGTCTCTAACATCGTGATTTACGGGCTTTCATCCAAATATCCATAATCCTCATCGAAATCATCCTATCACGGCGAGTTGAAATGGTTAGATTCGATATCAATGAGCAACGTATTGTCCATAAAAGGGCTCTCTAAAAAATATGGGTCCATTATCGCATTGGATCATCTCGACCTTGAGGTCGAGGATGGTCAGGTGTGGGGAATTTTAGGGCCGAATGGTAGTGGAAAAACGACCACACTGGGAATCATTCTGGGTATTTTGCATGCCAATGCAGGCACCTATTCGTGGTTCGAAGGGCAATATGGCCCGGATCACCGCAAACACATCGGCGCCATTCTGGAAACGCCTAATTTCTATCCCTACCTCAACGCGCTGGAGAATCTGAAAATCATTCAGCACATCAAGCAAAGTTACGATGACCCACTGGACGATTACCTTGATCTGGTTAAATTATCCCATCGTAAGAAGTCCGCTTTCCGTACCTATTCATTGGGTATGAAGCAGCGACTTGCTATTGCGTCCACTTTGATTGGCGCTCCCGAAGTACTCATATTCGATGAACCCACCAATGGATTGGATCCGGCTGGCATTGTCGATATTCGCAATACCCTCCTGGAAATCGCTTCCATGGGCAAAACCATCATTATGGCCAGCCACATTCTGGATGAGGTAGAAAAAATCTGTTCACACGTGGCCATCCTGATGCAAGGCCATTTGTTGAAGGCCGGCCGGGTTGGCAACATCCTTACCGAGAATGTCTTCATAGAAGTCGGGGCTCCGGATCTGAACATATTGCGCAAACAATTGGAAACAGTACCCGGAGTGATCCGTGTCACCGAAAAAAGTGGCAAGCTTGAGCTCGAAGTAACCCCGGGCACCAGCACAGCCAAGATCAATGAAGTCGCCTTCCGGCAGGGTATTACGCTTACCCATCTGCAGGAAAAAGCCAACCGCCTGGAAGACGAATTCCTTACCCTCATCGCACAAAACGGATGATGCGCTATTTACTGAAATTGGAGTGGTTGAAATACCGAAACAACGGGCTGGTCAAAGTGCTGATCATTTTTTTTATGGTCTGCCTGGGATTATTACTCTTGACAGGTAAAAAACTGCCTGAGTTACCACCTCCGCTTCCGGATCCCTCCACCATATTCCAATTTCCTTATGTCTATGTCTATCAGGGTTATATCGGCAATTGGCTCGCCTTTATCCTGTTGGGATTTCTGGCCATCTACATGACCTCTTCTGAATTCAGCTCCAAGACGTTCCGACAAAACCTGATCACCGGAATGAGCAGATCGCAAATGTTCTGGGCCAAACTGTTTGCCCTAGTAATGATCTGTGTGGCAGCAACCCTGTTGTATTGGATCAGCTGTTTGACCTATGGGTTGTTGCATACTCCTGATGTAACGGTGGAACTGATGTTTGAACGGGTACAGTGGGTGCCCCGCTTTTTACTGATGTGTTTTGGGTACATGAGTTTCGCCTGGATGCTGGCGGTGTTATTCCGCAGATCGGCATTATCCACGATTTTTTACCTCACTTATGTCATGTTTTTGGAACCCATTCTCCGGTGGGCGGTGCACTTTCAGCTTTACAACCACCGCAGTATGCTTTTTTATCCGATGAATTCCATCGAAGACCTGGCGCCAAATCCGTTTTTTGAATATGCCGACGCCATCCAACAGGATGAGATATCCTTTCCGCTCTTTCTGCAACCCTGGGAATCGATCCTCTCCTCTTCCATTTATATCCTGATTTTCCTCCTGATCACTTACCGGGTTATCCAACGTGCAGATCTCTAATCTCGCGGATAGATGTTGTTGGTCAAATCGATGTCAGCCATCCGATGTGAAGGATCCAGCTCTACTTGTTTAATCTTGTCCAGTGACGTTCCGATTTTGAACCGGTATTGGGGATGGGTCCAGGGCCAATCGGGTAATAACACCCGTTTTTGACCTTCTTCCAATTCCTGTTTCTCACCCCGCATCAGGGTCAGGGGAATATTAAATGCAAGTGTTGTCCCACCGCTGAGCTGAATGACGACATCCTGTGGCATCGGCATCAATCCGACCCGGCTAAGAACCACTTCCGTCGAGTCTCCATCCGCAATCAGACTATCGATCGAATAATCGATTGACCGGGTTGAATTCACCATGTATTCCCGGTACCAGTCCAATTCAAGGCCCGATTCCTTTTCCATGACCCGGATGAAATCGTTGGCATTAGGATGTTTGAATTTCCAGGTGTTGAAATACCGTAAGAGTCCACGGTTGAAGGCTTCCTTACCAATTACGTATTCCAGTTGATTCAGAAAAATCTGCCCTTTTGTATAGGAACCAACGCCATAGGCCATGTTGGTCTGAAAATGATCGGCATGGGTGGATAGCGGTTCTTCCATCCCTGATTTCACAAAGCGTCTGAACCCTGCATACACCCGCTCGAACGGATCGGGACTGGGCGTTCCCGGCAATATCCCTTCCCGGACCAGATAATCCATGATTCGCGTACTTGCATAAGAAGTATATCCTTCATCCATCCACGCATAAAGGCTTTCATTGGTGGCTAAAACCATTTGATACCAGCTGTGCATCAATTCATGAACGGCTACCCCAGCCAGACTTCCGATGGGCCGGTCACCCGTGATCAAGGTGGCCATTGGGTATTCCATCCCACCGTCGCCACCCTGAACAAACGAATACTGTTTATAGGGGTATTTCCCAAAATTGGTGTCTGCATAGGAAAAAACACGATCCATGACGGTTGGGAGCTGAGGCCAGGAATCACGTGTACGATCATTCTCCTTGTAAAAAAAGTGCAACTCCGTACCATCCGCCGCCCGGTGAATGAGGTGTTGATATTGCGGATCGGCAGCCCACATAAAATCGTGCACATTCGGAGCCAGAAAATGCCAGTTCAGTTTGCTTCCTGCCGGTCGGTGCACGGAGCCCTGGCAATAACCATGACCTATTTCACAGGAGTTTTGCAGGTAACCAGTACCCCCAATGGTGTAACTGGAATCGATGCTGATCCGCACATCGTAATCTCCCCAGACCCCATAAAATTCCCTGGCGATGTAGGGATCAGCATGCCATCCCTGGTAATCGTATTCGCAAAGTTTGGGATACCATTGTGCCATGGAGTAAGCGACCCCTTCGGCATTGTCCCGGCCAGACCGGCGAATTTGTATGGGTACCTGTCCGGTAAACTGCATTTCGAGAACGGTGGATGAATTTGGTAAAATTGGTTCTGCCAATTCTACTTCCAGGATGGTATTTTCATCATGATAGCGGGTTTCGACTCCATTTTGTTTTAAGGATTGAATCCGTTCATAGCCTATTTCATCGGGACCCAAACGGGAAATCCGGCTCCCTACCCTGCCGTCCGGATCCAGGATGGTACGGCTACGCACATCCATCATACTGTTTGGCTGAAATGCATTAAAATACAGATGGTAGAAAATGCGACGAAGGGTGTCCGGAGAATTATTCAAATAAACCAATCGCTGATATCCACTGTATTGATGGGTCTGTACATCAAAATCTATGTTCATTTCATAACTCACACGTTGCTGCCAGCGGTCTGCCTGACTCCATCCGGTAAAGGTTCCGGATATTATCATCACCCACATCAGTATAGCCCTGCCAGCCGGTCGGCGGAGCCAGGATTTATCTCTTGACGCCATTAATATTTGAATATTTAGCATTTGAATTGGATATTTGTACTCTTGAAATGATATCAAAAGTAGAATAATGCACAAAATACAGAAACAAACCGCATGGTGGATTTTAGCTCTGATCGGAATTGGTGTGGTATCACGTCTGATCCCGCATATGCACAATTTCACTCCATTGGGCGGTATCGCTTTATTTAGTGCAGCCTATATCGGAAAACGGTACTGGAGCTTACTGGTACCTCTGTTCACACTATGGATCAGTGATGTCTTTTTAAATAACTTCGTCTACAGTGAATATGTTACCGGATGGAATCGCTGGTTTGGCTTTGGCTGGAGTTATCTCGGTTTCGCCATGATCGTTGGGTTAGGTTGGCTTTTGTTGCAAAAAATCAATCTCACCAGGGTCTTGGGTAG
>JAGQXC010000417.1 GCA_020436785.1 Saprospiraceae bacterium
ATCAGGATGAGGATTACTGATGGAAAGACTTGCATCCATGTTAAGCGTTTTCTGATGATTTAAGAAAGTGCCAGACGGCATCGGAAGACCGCCGGGATGCGCTCTTGATCACCTGACCGGATTTGACCGCATAAAGTTGTCGTACGTCATCTTCGTATCGGGGATAAAATTCCGGATCGAAATTCGCCAGGTCCAGCAGGGACATGACCTGCTGTATCGTCGATTGATGCTCCAGCCAGTGCATGACCACCTCCTGACGGTACCGGACTCCCAAAAGATTGACTCCGGTCAGCACGTGGTCTGACTTTCGCCATACCAGACGGATGCTTTTGTTCCCCGCTGAATGGATCCAGCATACCGTCTCCAATTCAGGGGGTATGATGGGAGGAATGTCGCCATAAACCTGGTATTCTATATCCAGGAATTTGGCGGAGTTAAACCAATAACCAGGGTGGTAAGAAACCTGAGCTCCACAAACGTTGTGTGCAGCTACTTCTCCCATCATCCGTCCGGTGTACCAAACCGGTTCGATGGATCTGCGACCGGGATCGGTACGTCTCAACTCCGCGCAATCGCCGATGGCATAGACATCTTCGAGGTTGGTCCGCAGGTGTTCATCCACAAGAATTCCCCGCTGGATTTCCAGTTGGGTATCCCGCAACCAATCGACGTTTGGATGGACACCAGCGGTAAGTCCGACAAAACCGCATGGGATGCGTTCATTTTGACTGGTATGTACAGCGGCTACGTTGCCCTGCCCATCATCTTCAATGGATCTTAATTCGGTTTCCAAACGCAAATCGATGCCATGTTCAATCAGATGTTGATTGATCATACGGGATTCTTCTTCCGGCAGAACGATGTCCCAGAAACTTTTTTCCCTGACCAGAAAAGTAACCGGAATGTTGCGGCTGCTCAGCATTTCAGCCAGCTCGATACCAATCAATCCACCGCCAACAATGACTGCTCTGTCCAGCCTGTTGCTAGCCTGATCGATCCGTTGCAGATCTTGCAGTGAATACATACCGCTGACTCCATTCAGGGACTGGCCCGGCCAGTTAAAGGTATTGATGGCCGAACCGACAGCAAGGATCAGTTTATCGTAAGAAATTTCATTTTTTGACAAAAATTGGATCGATTTCTGTATAAAATTGATGGAAGTGACGTGGTCAAATAACAAATCGATCCTGTTTTTCTCCCAAAAATCGTCGGCATAGGGTTGCGTATCTTCCAATCGCATTTGCCCCATGTAAATGTACATGAGGGCGGTTCGGGAATAGAAATAACGCGATTCCGATGAAATGACGGTAATCCGGTGATCGCTGAGTTTGCGGATAAACCGGGCAGCGGTAACGCCACTGATACCATTTCCTAGGATGACAACGTGCATCGCATGTAGCTTTAGCCTAAAAGTATGGAAAGTTTATCGAGCAGGAAATGGTACACCAAATAGATGTCATCCCTCCGACATCTGATCCCGGTGCGGTGTTAATGTTCCTTTAATCTCCCCGGGACACTTGAAACTTCATCGGATAACTGTTAATTTTAACTTTAGATCCCTCATATAATAAAATAATTTAATATCTTGCGGTAGTTGCCTATGATGAAAACACTACACCGAGTTAACACCATTTTATTCTTTCTGATCAGCTTCACCGTGGCGTGGGGACAGGGTTCACTGGAATTAACCCCCAATCCTGCCATAGCTGCTGTTCTGGCCACGGACAACGATGTTCCCGCAAAGGCATCATTGACCAATACCTCGGATCACACCATAACCGTTCGCTGGATCCGCAAAATCATGGAGTTGTCAATGGGATGGCAAACGGCCGTCTGTGATAAGAATGCCTGCTACATTCCCAGCATTGATACCATGTTGCTGGAACTCGCCGCCGGTGAAACCTCCAATATGGATATTCACATCTATCCCAATGGCGTACCCGGCCAATCATCCATCGAATTGACCATCGTTGATGTGGACGACAGCGACAATAAAGTGGTGGGCATGTATCTTTTTAATCAGACTTCAGCGGTCAAGGAAACCATCCGCCAGGACGATGTAAAGATCTATCCCAATCCGGCAACGGAGTATTTTAAGGTTGAAACCCGCGATGTGCTGGCCAAAATCGATATGTACAACATTGTCGGTGACCGGGTGAAAACATTTTATGCCTATCGCAACAAAAGGTATTATGTCGATGATCTGCCGGATGGTCTGTACCTTGTTCGGCTGATCGATGTCAACAACCGGGTCATCAAAACCTTAAGGCTTAACAAAAGGTAGCCTCTCTTCCCGTTTGTTTCTTAATTTTTCCTGCCTGATCATGCCGGGTATTCCACATAATTTCGTGGAGTCTCGTACAGGCGAACGGTCAGTTCATACTTGTCTTCCAGGACACCCCGCAGGATGTTCCAGATCACAAAACAAATGTTCTCGGCGGTCGGATTTAACGTTTTGAATTCTTCCGTATCCAAATTCAGGTTTTTGTGGTCAAAGCGCAATTCCACATGCTGATGGATCAAATCCTTCAGAACTTTCAGATCAATTAAAAATCCTGACTCCGGATCAACTTCTCCGGCAACCTTGACTTCCAGCTCATAATTGTGACCATGGTAGTTGGGATTGGCACATACCCCAAAAAATTTCTGGTTTTCTTCCGGGGTCCAACCCGGACGATACAACCGGTGAGCAGCATTGAAGTGTGCTCTGCGAAAAACCGCGACGCGCATATTGTTAAAATTTCGGTACTATGATAACGAAAATACGGCAACTGAGTTTAACCCGGAGTTCAACCGGTTCTTAGCTCCGGATGAATGACCTGAGTTCTGCCTTGCCGATTTAGAAACCGGGACAGCTGTGATGTGATTCTTGGTATTTCGATGAAAAAAAAGGTATTTTTATCCTTTCGTTGGCTGGCCGGAATCGGTTGGTCAGCAAAAACTGGGAATTTACCCGGTATTCATTCCTTTCCAGGCCTGCGGGCAGGTTGGAATGTGCGAAGGATCGATAACGACATCGCTATATAAATGGTCTTCTCCACTTGAATTGGAAGAAGACGACCTAATGAACCCTGAAACGTAAATACGGTTGGTCCAACCGTATTTGCAGCAGGTGCTTACCGATCCTTACCATCACCGCCGGGTAGCTCAGGATGATTGAATCATGAATGCGTTACGATTCGTATGTTTTTTGATCAAATACCGGGAAGGTCGGAGGTAAAAGAATATCTAAAACAAACCATTCGCCAGCAACGGGTTCCTCATGCTCAACTGTTTTGCGGTCCGGAAGGCTCAGGTGCTTTATCCCTGGCCCTGGCTTTTGCAACCCAATTGATGTGTGAAAAACCGACGGACTCTGGTGCTTGCGGAGAGTGTCCCTCATGCCGGAAAAATACCCATTGGGCACATCCCGATGTGCATGTGACTTTTCCCACCATCGGCGCTCAAACCAAATCAGCCGATGTCATACAGCTTTGGAGGGAAGGCTTTCAAAAACAGCCCTTCATGACGATGACCGAATGGTTCGCCCTGCAGGAAGCGGATAACAAACAAGGCGGGATCAATAAGGACGAATGCTTGCATATGTTGAAGACGCTTCAGATGAAAAGCTTCGAGTCCGGCAAAAAAATCTGGATCATCTGGGGGGCTGAATACCTGGGTAAAGAAGGTAATCGCCTGCTTAAATTGATCGAAGAGCCAACTCCCGATACCTACATCTTGCTGGTTGCCGAAGAAATACAGGATCTCTTGCCGACGATCGTGTCGCGCTGTCAGGTTTTAAAGATCAAACCTTATCCGGAACAGGAAATCTCGGACTACCTGGTATCCACCTACCACCTTGAGCGCCACGAAGCCATACAGATCGCCAGCTATGCCGAGGGTGATATGCATCGTGCCATTCAAATGGCTCAGGAAGATGAGCAACAACAGGCACCATTACTATGGTTGCCCTGGTTTCAGTATTGCCTGCAAGCGAAGACCGCACAGGTACTTGAACTGAATGGAACCATCGAACAATTGGGACGGGAGAAGGTAAAGCAATGGGTCCAGTTTGGACTGGGATTCCTCCGGATGATCCTGTTGCTCCGTAAAGGAGTGGACCAAACGGCAACCTTGTCGGACGCTGCCAAAAAGCTCGTCCAATTTGGAATACAAGGATTGACGGAAGAAAATATCATCCAAATGATGGATGATCTTACAGAATTGGAAAGCCAGGTTGAACGCAACGGCCAAATCCGGTTGTTGTTACTGGCACGCTATGTACGATGGAGGCAATGGATCGCTGAACAGCGAGCCACCAAAGCCGCCTGATGCAAATGGTTGATTAAACATTACCCCTTTATTTGGGGATTACGAAAATAAACGAACTTCAGATATGGGATGTTCGAGTTGCTCCTCACAAAATGGTAAGCCCAATGGATGTCGAAGCAATGGTACCTGCGGTACCGGAGGCTGTAATCGGATGAATACGTACGATTGGCTGGCCATGTACGACATCGAAGATCCTTCATCCAGTGACCTGGTGGAGGTTTCATTTAAACATGGCGCGAAGAAAGAATTCTTTTGGACAGGCCAGGAAACCGGTCTCTGCAAAGGCGAATATGTGGTCGTGGACTCGGGCAATGGTTGGGATATTGGAGAGGTATCGCTGACCGGTCCGCTGGTTGAAATCCAGATGAAGAAAAAGCACGTTTCAACCAACAAAGTTGTTCACAAAGTGATGCGTAGAGCATCCAACAAGGATGTGGAAAGATTGGAAGAAGCCCGGAATCTGGAAAAACCGGCCCTGGTGCGCGCCCGGGTTATTGCCCGTACGCTTGGGTTGGAAATGAAGATCGGTGATGTCCAATACCAGGCCGACCTTAAAAAAGCGACATTTTATTATACGGCAGATGGCCGGGTAGATTTCCGTGAATTGGTGCGTAATTATGCCAAAGAATTCCGTATAAAAGTTGAAATGCGCCAAATCGGAGCACGCCAGGAATCCGCCCGGATTGGCGGATTGGGTCCTTGTGGCCGGGAATTGTGCTGTTCCACCTGGCTGTCGGATTTCAAATCGGTATCCACAGTAGCTGCACGCTACCAAAATCTGGCCATCAACCAGGCCAAATTATCCGGTCAATGCGGTCGGCTGAAATGCTGTCTTAATTACGAGCTGGATACTTATCTGGAAGCATTGGAGGACTTTCCCAATGATGCCGACGAAATCCGTACCCGCAAAGGAAAGGGCACCCTTATTAAACTGGATATCTTCAAAGGGATCATGTATTACGCCGTCGAAGAAGAAGTTGGCCGTAGCCGGGTGGTGCCCTTGGATGTGCAGACCGTCTGGGATATCATCGAAATGCAAAAATCCGGCACCATGGCGGATGATCTGACCTCGATGCGGATCATTGAGGTGGAGAATGAGGAGGAAATGGATTTCGCCGATGTAACCGGTCAGATCGAATTGCCCAACATCAAGAAAAAGAAAAAGCGCAAAGGGGGTAAAAACAGAGGATCAGGCCGTGAGCAGAACCGCAACAACCGGACCGGTAGAAATGCTACCAATGATCAATCCTCCGGACAGAAAAGTCAAAAATCAGACAGTAGGAACTCCGGTGCCCGAAATGAAAATAAACCTTCCGGAGAAAAAGGGGACAGCAACAACCGATCACGCAGCAATCGAAACCGGGGAGGTCGCAATAACCGGAATCGCAACCGTTCCAATCAGAATCCGAAAAATAAAGATGCATGAGCATGAGTTACGACGTGATTGTCATCGGCTCCGGACCGGGAGGTTATGTAGCTGCCATTCGGGCAGCACAACTTGGAATGAAAACCGCCATTATCGAAAAATATGCATCGCTCGGCGGTACTTGCCTCAATGTAGGTTGCATTCCGTCCAAGGCATTGCTTGATTCATCCGAACATTTCCATAATGCCAAAAATCACTTTGCAGAGCACGGGATTGAAGCACAAATTCAGCTGGATATGGTGCAAATGATCGCACGTAAAACGGAGGTCGTCAAGCAAAACGTCAGTGGCATTGATTTCCTGATGAAAAAGAATAAGATCGATGTGTATCATGGCTGGGCCTCGTTTAAGGACGACCATACCGTTCAGGTTAAAGGAGCGCAGGAAACCATTGAAATCTCCGGCTCGAAAATCATCATTGCTACCGGGTCCAAACCGGCCGTACCTGCTTCTTTTAATTACGACAAAAAAAGAGTGATCACGTCCACGGAGGCGCTTAACATTGATCAGCTGCCCAAACGAATGGTCATCATCGGGGGAGGTGTGATTGGACTGGAGTTGGGGTCTGTGTTTGCACGACTGGGCACCGAAGTAGAGGTGGTGGAATATCTGGATAAGATCATTGCTACCATGGATCAGGATCTGAGCAAAGAATTATTGCGGGTGCTGAAAAAACTGGGCATCAAATTCCATTTGGGCCACCAGGTCACCGGAGTTAAAGCAACTTCCCGGGAGGTAACCGTCGATGTCAAAAAAAGAGAAGGTGATGAAACCTTTCGTCTCAAGGCCGATTACTGCCTGGTAGCCATAGGCCGGCGACCTTATACAGAGGGGCTGGCACTGGAAAATGCCGGCTTAGCCACCGATGAAAAAGGCCGGATACCGGTCAATGAACAATTGCAGACTGCCAAATCACACATTTACGCCATCGGTGATGTCGTTCGTGGTGCCATGTTGGCTCATAAGGCCGAAGAGGAGGGTGTGCTGGTTGCAGAGACCATTGCAGGACAACAACCCCACATCCATTATCACTTGATTCCCGGAGTTGTCTATACCTGGCCGGAGGTAGCCTCAGTGGGTTATACCGAACAAGAGTGCAAAGAGAAAGGATGGCCGTATAAAACCGGAAAATTTCCCTATAAAGCATTGGGCCGCGCCCGCGCCAGCATGGATACGGAGGGATTTGTCAAAATCATCACCAATGCAGAAACGGATGAGGTACTTGGAGTCCACATCATCGGCGCCCGGGCTGCCGACTTGATCCAGGAGGCGACCGCTGTTATGGAATACCGGGGTTCGGCGGAAGACATTGCCCGGATGAGTCATCCGCATCCGACGTATTCAGAGGCGATGAAAGAAGCGGCACTCAACGTGGACGGCCGTTCCATTCACATCTAAATTGATCAACGTGTCCCATCAAAGCTTATCAAAACTTCAAACGATCCATCGCGATCAACGGTATGCCAATGCCTGGTTGACCATACCCAGTGCCTGGACAGCGGAAATTATGTCCCGGACGGGTTTTGACATTTGCACCATTGACGTCCAGCATGGTCTGATGGATTACGAGACCGGATTACGGATGTTGCAAGCCATTGGCAATGGCCCATCCCTTCCGTTGATCCGGGTGCATGACATCGCCGGGCCCAATCTGATGAAATGGTTGGATGCCGGCGCGATGGGTTTGATTTTGCCAATGATCGACAGCCCCGGTCAGTTACAGGAGGCTCTATCAGCTTGTTGCTACCCTCCGGTGGGTGGTCGTTCACACGGTCCCACTCGGGCTGGATTCGTGACAGGGGGTGACTATCGAAAGGATCTAGCGGATCAATTGTTGATTTTTGCCCAGATCGAAACGGCCAACGGGCTGAAGGAAGTAGAAGCCATTGCTGCGGTACCGGGGCTGAAAGGTCTTTATGTAGGTCCGTACGATCTCAGCATCAGTCTGGGCAGGCCACACATCGCCGATCTCCAAGATCCGGTTTTATGGGCTGCCCTTGAAAAAATCGGGCAGGTTGCTCAGGCACATCACCTTTTGCTGGGCATCCACACACCGGATGTGGGCCGGATTTCTGACCTCGAAAAGCTTGGATTTCACATCTTTTCATTTGGATCGGATTCGCATTTGCTGATGGAGGGTGCACAAACCCTTTATCACGGGATCAAACAGGAAAATTCTTAATTTGATTTCCCGGATGGTCCAATGATCAGGACGATCTCGCCTCGGATTTTTGTTTCCTGGGAATAATGCCCGATCAGGTCTTCCACGGAGCCGGTACGAATGTCCTCATGCATTTTGGATAGTTCTCGGGCAACGCAGACTGGGCGATCCGGCAGAAATTCACGGATCTGCTCCAGGCATTTCACCAGTCGGTGAGGCGATTCATACAATACCACGGTATTCGGATAATCAGCGAGCCATTGCAACCGGCTTTGACGGCCTTTTTTATGAGGCAGGAAGCCCTCGAAATGAAAGCGGTCACAGGGTAATCCGGAGGCGACCAATGCCGGCACAAAGGCTGTTGGTCCCGGCAGTACCGTCACATCAATGCCCGCTTCGCGAGCGGCGCGCACCAGCAGAAATCCGGGATCACTGATGCCAGGGGTCCCTGCATCACTAATCAGCGCAAGATGTTGACCGGAGAGCAAGGCGTTAAGGATCGGCTCCACCGCATGGTGTTCATTATGCTGATGGTAAGCCCGGACGGGAGTCTCGACGCCATAATGGTCCAGCAAGACCCGTGAGGTACGGGTATCTTCTGCCAGGATGAGATCAACCTTGCGGAGCACCTCCACACTTCGGGTGCTCATGTCGCCCAGGTTTCCAATCGGTGTAGGTACAATATACAGCATAGTTAGACCATTGCGTTCAGGTAAAGTGCACGCCCCTTACTGGCAAGAATTCGGACGAATGCAAAGCATGCGTGATGTCGACATTCTTTCAGGAATGAACAGATGGTCGCACAAAATACAACACCACCGACAACAAGACATACCATGCTATCAATACGGAAAAAGCCCATTCCTGCAAAAAGACCAATAACAGTATGCCACTGAGGATCATCAGGTAGCGCAATTCGTTACCCCGCCATCTCCAGTTCTTAAATTTGATGCCAGCCATGGGCAATCGCGATACCATCAAAATCGATACGACCATGACGATTAATGCCAATACCCAGGGACTGACCATCCAGGTCTGATCCGGATGATGGGCATATGCCAGGCCCCATCCGGCAATAAAACCAGTGCTGGAAGGCGTAGGTAAACCGCTGAAATCCTGCGAGCCGGTATCCTTAACGTTAAATATGGCCAAACGGATGCAGGCGAATAGGGTGACCATAAATCCGATCAATGTCCAGTTGAATCCGGGTGCCTGGTCCATTCCGATGCCTAATAGCTGAACCATGATCATACCGGGCACCACTCCAAAGGAAACCATATCGGCCAGGGAATCCAGTTGAACGCCGAGGGAAGAATTGGAACCGACTGCCCGGGCGACCAGGCCATCCAGAAAATCCGCCCATCCAGCTGCAAACAACAACCAAAAAGCAGGTATGAACTGTTGATTACAGACATACAACAAAGCCGTGCAGCCTAAAAATAGGTTGCTAAGAGTAACGATATCGGCCAGAAAACGTTTCATTGAAAGAATGGTCATGACAAAGATGCCTGAATTTTTCATCTTTGTCGGGCCGTTTTTAACGATACTTTAATCAATTATTGAATTGTACCCCCAACAATTCCATCTGATCCAACCGTTAATATAAATGGTAAATGACAGGAAAGGAATGAAACAAATCACTACACTGATCTTGGTATGGGTGACGTTTGTGACTGCCTGGGGACAGATCGTACCGGGGGATGAATGCTTGCAGGCCATTGAAATCAAGAATGTGACCAATTACTGTTCCGCCAATGGTCAATATTCAAATGTAGGTGCAACACCCACCGATTATACCTTGCCGGTGTGTTTTGACGCGACAACTCATGACGTTTGGTTTCGATTCGTTCCTAAAGCAACCGATGTAATCATTACCGTCATTGGTGCTACGGCAACCAATCCCGGAGGCACCTTGCGCAATCCCCAAGTCGCATTGTATTTTAATTCCTGTGTTTCAACGGCTGTAAATAACATTGAATGTGGCACCGATAGCCGCAACAACATTATCGAAATCTATCAGGGAGGTTTGTTTATCGGTCAACCCTATTACATTCGAGTGGATGGCAGAAATGGACAAACCGGAACTTTTCAACTTTGTATCAACAACTACTTTGCACCCAAATTTCCTGGTTCAGATTGCAGTTCGGCAGCCATACTTTGTGATAAGTCAGCTTTCTCGGTCGAAAGTGTCACCGGTGCCGGGAATGACCCCAATGAACTGGATGATGCGCCCTGTTTCCAGGGGGGATTACAGGGGATTGGTTTTGAATCCAATTCTTCCTGGTTTAAATGGGTATGTAAAACCACCGGTAGTTTAACGTTTATTATCACTCCAACCAAGGTAGATGATGACCTCGATTTTGTGCTTTATGAGCTCACGAACGGTATCGACGATTGTCAAACCAAGACGCCCATCCGATGTGAGGCCGCCGGCGAAGATGTTGCACTTTATCCTTCTCCATGCCATGGGCCTACGGGATTGAGGGACGAATCGAAAGATACTTCCGAACCGCCCGGATGTAATCAAGGTCAGGACAACTTTATCGCCTCCATTGATATAGAAGCCGGAAAAGCCTATGCCCTTGCCATTAATAACTATACCAGTACGGGCAACGGATTCAGCATTGAATTTGGCGGCACTTCTGAATTTCAGGGCCCGGATATTTCATTATCCATTTTACCGGATACGGGTTTGCGTTGCGATCAGGTATTTACCATTGTGGACAACTCAGTTTTTAATTTTGGAACCATCGATCGCTATACCTGGGGATTTGGCGAAGGGTCTGATCCGATCACGGCCAATGGCCCTGGACCGCATCAGGTGATGTACAATTCATTTGGAGAAAAAGTCATCAGTTTGCAGGTAGAAACGGATCGGGGATGCCTGGTAACCGATACGACTTCCATTTACGCGGAGCCCTGCTGCATCGATCTGCCCCCGCCGACCATCCAGGCTTCCGTGAGCAATCTCATCTGTGCCGGTGTGCCCAATGGCTCCATCCTGACGGAAGGGATGAATGGACAGATCTGGTACAAATTTGCGCTCGAAGACGGCGAATATTCCTTCAACAATTATTTTGGCAACCTGGATGCCGGAAGTTACCTGATCCACGTGGTGGATGCAAAGGGCTGTGAAGGTCAGGATCTGGTGACCATTACCGAACCCCAGCCACTGGATGTCGATTTGGGAGCTGATCAGGAAATTGATCTGGGTTATACGACACAAATCGAAGGCACCTATTCACCCCCGGTTAACATTGTCACAGGCTGGTATTCCAACAAAGGAGACACCATCACCTGTCTCGATCCCCAGTGCCTGCAGATTGAAGTCTTACCGCCGGGAACCACTACCTACGTTGTCCAGATCATGGATGCCACGGGTTGCGTGGCCCTCGATACCATCGAGATCCGGGTCAACAACAACCGGCCCATTTTTTTTCCTAATGTTATTTCACCCAATGGCGACAACATCAATGATGTATTTTACATTGGATCGAACCTGGCCGCAACGGGCATTGAAGTACTAAGAGTATTTGACCGGTGGGGTGGCCTGCTCTTCGAAGGACACAACCTTCCACTCAATGACCAGTTCACCGGATGGGATGGTACCCGCAATGGTGAACCGCTGCCGCCAGGCGTCTATGTTTTCACGGCTGTTGTTCATTTTGTGGACAACGTCAGTTTACCCTATTCCGGAGACATTACCATCGTGCGATGAGATATCTTTTTGTCATTCTGTTGACCGGACTATTCTTAGTGTCATCTTGCCGAAAAGAAGTGCCGGAGGTTGATGAGGCCCTGATGACATTGCTTAAGCGTGGAGTTGAGGTTGGTGATTCGGTCCAGATCCTTTACAGCGATTCAGCCCGCTTGAAGGTAATGATCGAGGCACCGGTCATGTATCAGGAAACCAACCGGCGTTACCGCATTCAGACCTTCCCCAAAGGGATCTACGTAGAATTTTACGACGATCAGGGACAACTGATGTCTACGTTGAGAGCCAATTATGCGCAACGTCGTGAACAGGACCGTCAGGTCATCGTCCGCGATGACGTGGTTTATGAGAGTGTACAGGGGGATAAACTGGAAACTTCGGAATTGATCTGGAGTGAAAACGATCGCCTGGTCAGTACGGACAAACCCTATCGGCTGCGCCGTGCAAACGGAGATCTGTCCAATGGATTGCTTGGATTCACCGCCAATGAATCTTTCACTTACTTCAAATCGCACTCCGTCTACAACCGGTTCTTGTTTGAAGAAACGAAAAAAGATACGGTCCCATAAGCATGCTACACCAGATCTGCCCTTTACATGTTATTTTTGTAGTTCGTTAGACGACCATGATTGTATTTTATATCATTCTGTTTTTAATTCTTTCGGCCATTTTCTCTGGTTCTGAGATTGCTTTTGTATCTGCCAATAAGATCGGAATCGAACTAAAAAAGGAAAAAGGTCAACGCAAGGGCAAGGTCCTGGCAGGTTTTTATCAACGGCCGGAATATTTCATCAGCGCCATGCTGATCGGCAACAACCTCGCTTTGGTTGTGTATACGTCCCTGATGGAGAGACTGCTCGTGCCTCCACTGGAAGGCATCGGTAGTGTAGGCAGTTACCTTTTGATAACCCTGATCAGTACGGCCATTGTCCTGGTATTTGGCGAATTCCTGCCCAAGACCATTTTCCGAATTTTTGCCAACGACCTGCTTTACTTTTTCACGTACCTGCTGAAATTATTCCAGGCCTTGTTTTACCCATTTTCCGCACTGGTCAATAAGTTATCGGAATGGATCATCCGGGTGTTTACCCGAGCACCGGTTGAAAAAACCCAGGCTGCACTGACCCGGATTGATCTTGAACATTTCATTGTCGATACCGTAGGGACCAATGAAGACCCCATTGAAACAGATATTTTTAAAAATGCACTGCATCTTAAGCAAACCCGGATCAAGGAGATCATGGTTCCGCGTACAGAGATCCAGAGCATTGATGTCAGTGCCGACATTCAGGAGTTGATCGATCTTTTTGATTCCAGTAAACATTCGCGCATCATTGTCTATGATGAAGACATTGACAACATCCTCGGTTACATCCATCACCAGCAATTGCTGAAAAACCCCAAATCGTTGCGCCGCATCGTCCTGGAAATTCCGGTGGTGCCGGAAACCATGAACATCCAGGCATTGATGCTTAAATTGATCAAGGAAAGTCAAACCATCGCCTGGGTGGTAGATGAATTTGGCGGTACCGCCGGCATCATCACCCTGGAAGACATCCTGGAAGAGATCTTCGGAGAAATCGATGATGAACACGATGAAGAAGATTACATCGAAGAGCAACTTTCTGAAAATGAATTCCTGTTTTCCGGACGATTGGAAATCGATTACCTTAATGATAAATACGAGGCCATTGATTTTCCTGAAGGCGATTATTCAACCCTGTCCGGTTATCTCATCATGACCACCGGCCACATTCCCCGTCAGGATGAAGAGATCGAACTGGAAGGCTATCATTTTGTCATGGCTAAGGTGGATGAAAAGAAAATCGAATTGGTACGGGTCATCAAGCTGAAGGAGGATTGATTCATGGTTAGTCTTTTCGAACTTTCATCCCGAAATTCCTATAGAATCAGCTAAGTTTCTGTTTTTATAGTGGGACACGCTGGTAACCAGGATTAATATTTTTAAGATGGAGGTTTAGGACAACGTGTCTTCCGGCCTTAAATTAACGTAAAACTCTATTTGCTATATGAAATGCGGTAAATTGCATTGGCCTGATCATCGCTGACCAGCATCGAACCGTCTTTCATCAGTTCCATATCGACCGGCCGGCCCCAGGGAGTTTCACCTTGCAGCCAACCTTCGGCAAAATTCTCCATGCTGGTGCAGGTGTTCCCTTCCAAATGAACGAGGACGACCCGGTATCCAATTTTGTTGGTCCGGTTCCAGCTGCCGTGTTCGGCGATGAAAATCTGGTTTTTATAGGATGTGGGGAATTGATTTCCGGTATAGAATTCTATCCCCAGAGGAGCAACGTGTGGCCCCATCTTCATGGCCGGTGGCGTGAACTCGCTGCATTGATGACCGTCAGCCAATTTCGGATCCGGAATATCCC
>JAGQXC010000418.1 GCA_020436785.1 Saprospiraceae bacterium
AAAATAGTCAAATGGTCAACGAGAAGACGGAAGTCGTCCAGGACATCCTGAAAGCTGCCAAAAAAAGGCTGATCAATTATGGTCTGGATAAGACGACCATGAATGAGATCGCCGATGACATCGGTATGTCCAAGGCTTCGCTTTACTATTATTTTACGAATAAAGAGGACCTCTTCCGCGCAGTGATCCAGCACGAACACGACCATTTTATTCAACAGCAGGTGGTCCATTTACCCCAGGTTGAGGATTGTTGTCAACTTTTGTTTGATTACGCCGACGACCGCTTGTCATTTTTTCAGGATTTTCTCAACCTCAATAAACTGAGTCTGGGATCCATCAATAAATCAAAGCCGGCCATATCCCGGCTCTTTGCGACATTCCGTGATCACGAGATTTTACACATCGAGCGAATCCTTCGCAAAGGTGTTGCCAACCATTCTTTCGCCTCGATCGATATCCCGGCTTATGCGGAGCTCTTCATCTCCGTGCTTCAGGGTCTGCGACGGAATATCATATTAAAAAAAGATCTTATAGATATCAGCCAGGAAGACTACCGGTTATTGCGCGAGCAGTACCAGCTACTGGTTCAACTATTCTGCAAAGGCATTAAACACGAATCATGAAATTGAGAAAAATCGTCCTTTACGTCCTTCTTGCCGCCTTCCTTTTATTCGGAGGCTACCGAGGCTATGGAATCTACCAGCATCATCAGGCTTATGAAATTACCGATGATGCGGCCATCGATGGCAATATTGTTCCGGTGACTTCCCGGATTGGTGGCTATGTCAAAGAGGTTAGAGTTACTGAAAACCAGATTGCCCGTTCCGGCCAACTACTGGTGGCCATCGACAGCATTGACCTGGTCACCCGTTGCCATCAGGCAGAAGCGGCCCTCGAAGCGGCAAAAGCTCAATTGGCCGTGGCGAAAGCGAACCTGCAGACGGCTTACCAGGCCAAAAAAAGTGCAGAGGTGGCCCTGGAAATTCCCCGCACCAACATCTGGAAGGCAGAAAAAGAATACAACCGCTACCACGAATTGTATGAACAAAATCTGGCCACACCTCAACAAATCGATCAATACCAGGCTACCCTGGAAACTGCAAAATCACAAATGGAGATGGCTAAACAGTCGGTAGCGGCCGCACAGGAACAGGTACAAACCGCTCAGGCTCAGATAAAGGTGGCTGAAGCCAATGTGGTCCTGAGGGATAAAGATGTGGAAAATGCCCGCCTCCAACTGACCTATACCCGCATTAATGCTCCGGTCGATGGCATCGTGTCCAAAGACAACATCCAACCCGGACAGTTGATCCAACCCGGACAACCCCTGATGTCCCTGGTAGACAATCAGCAAGTTTGGGTAACCGCCAATTTTAAGGAAACACAAATGCAAGGGATTGAAATTGGCAAAGAGGTTCTCATCCACGTAGATGCTTATCCGGAGCTGGATGTAACCGGAGAAGTTGAATCGCTAAGCGCCGCAACCGGTTCAAAGTTTTCGCTCATTCCTCCCGATAACGCGACCGGTAATTTTGTAAAAATGGTCCAACGTATCCCGGTACGCATTGCCATCCATCACAATGAAGAGACCCTGCAAAAGCTCAAACCCGGGATGAGTGTCAATGTGGAAGTGAAGAAATAAGGATGAAAGAAGCTGCACCAAATAAATGGATTGTTGTCGTAACCGTCATTTCGGCAGCCCTGTTACAACTGATTGATTCTTCGATAGTCAACGTGACTTTACCGCAGATGATGGGTAACCTGGGTGCGACTTTGGGCGACATCAGCTGGGTGGTAACGGCTTACACCGGAGCAAACGTTATCATGATCACACTTTCAGGATGGCTAAGTTCAAAGTTGGGTCGAAAAAACTATTTTACCGCATCGATCATTGTTTTTACCATCGCCTCGGTCTTCTGCGGGAACGCGACTTCGGTTAGTGAATTGATCATCTTCCGGATCATCCAGGGCATTGGAGGAGGAGGGTTACTAGCCACCGCTCAGGCGATTCTGGTCGACACCTTTCCCCGCGAGGAACTAGGCAAGGCCAATGCCATCTTTGGAATGGGGGTCATCATCGGACCTTCCATCGGTCCAACACTGGGAGGTTACATCACCGACCAACTGTCCTGGAACTGGGTGTTTTACATTAATATCCCGGTGGGTATCGTCGCGACCATTCTTTCGTACCTCTACATCCGTGAGTCCGAACACCGTCTTAAGACCGGTCGTATGGATTGGCTGGCCCTGGCGTTGCTGGTGGTGACCATCGGATCCCTGCAGGTCGTTTTGGAGAAGGGTGAATCCGAAGACTGGTTTGAGACCCGTTACATCCTTTACCTTACCCTTGCAGCAGTGTTCGCCGGGATCGTCTTTGTTTGGCGCCAATTGATCGTCAAGGATCCTATCCTCAATCTGCGACTGATGAAAAACCGCCAGTATGCGATCGGATGCCTTTTTTCATTGGTACAGGGAGTAGGACTGTATGCGTCCGTTTTTGTCATTCCGGTATTCCTGCAAACCATGTTGGGATACACCGCGGTAGATACTGGTCTGATTTTACTTCCCGGCAGCCTTGCTGCCGGTATTATGATGCCGGTGGTGGCAGCGATCATGCGCAAGAACTGGATATCTCCGGCAGTGCTGGCCGCCATCGGTTTCAGCCTATTCATCTTTTTTGTTTGGAGACTTTCGAGCATGAATATGAATACAGGAGCCGGGGACTTTTTCTGGCCGCTTATTCTGCGCGGCGTTGGCCTCGGTATGCTGTTCATTCCTTTGCTCACCCTGACCATATTTCCCTTGCACAACCGGGATGTTCCCCAGGGGACGGCCTTGATGACGACGTTGCGCCAGTTGGGAGGAGCATTCGGCATTGCAGCCGCCACGACATTTATCGGAACCCGTTCCATTTTCCATTTCAACCGGCTCAGCGAACACCTCACGGTATACGATCAGTCGACGTATGACCGGTTGCGGGGAATGGTAGGATTATTTATGTCCAAAGGGTCCGACGCAGGAACCGCCCAATCCCAGACACTATTGGCCTTGAAAGGGTCAATATTTAAGCAAGCCATGATTCTTACCTACAACGATGTATTTCTGATTGTAGGACTATTTTTTGCCCTCTGCATTCCACTATTGTTGCTTTTTAAAACAAAAAAAGAAAAAAAGCCGGATGCTCAATCCAGTGAGTCTGGATTGGAATTAGCCTTAGAATAAATACCTGTAAAATGAAAAAACACATCATCCTCTTCGTTTTGATTTTGCCATTTATGGTTGGGGCCCAAACGAATGCCTTTGAACTCCAGCAGTGTATTGACCTGGCTTTGCAAAATAATCCGGCACTACAAAATGCCCAATTGGATCTTGTTATCAATGAAAATGATCGTGCGGAGCGACGCACCAGGTTATTGCCCCATATTGATGGTGAAGCCGATTTTATTCACAATTTTAATATCCAGCGAATCATCCTGGAAAATGGTGCCATCCCTTCCTTTACCGACCCTTCCCGGCCAGACGGAGAAGTCATCGCATTTCAACTGCAATTGCGAAATTCCTTATCACCCAGTATCCACCTCAATCAAATATTGTATGACAAGTCGTTATTCGAGACGCTAAAATCGGACACCATTCAAAACACCCTCCTCAAGCAGCATCTTGCCCAATCAAAAACAGCTATTGCCGTAGCCGTCACAAAAGCATTTTACAGTGTTTTGATCGGTCAACAACAATTGGATTATCTGGACGATAATCTACAACGAATGGAAACCATTAAGTCTAACACGCAAGCCAAGGTAAATTCAGGACTTTCCCGCCCCATTGATGTGCAGCGAATCGACGTTTCCATTAACAATATTCAAGCGGAGCGAGAAAAAGCCCAACAAAACATTGACTTGGGTAAAGCCTTACTGACTCACCTGATGCACCTTGATGCAAATCGGGACATCCAACTTAGCGGATCCCTTGATGATTCGCTGATCAAGGAGGCCTTGCCGGAATTCATGACCGCCTACGACAATCGTATGGAATACGCCATGGTACAGACCCAACAGCGGTTAAACGAAAGTAACCTGGCCATTGGAAAAGGCGCTTATTATCCCCGGATTAACGGGTTCGCCGTCACCGGATACAATCCTTCGGCTACGGATTTTTACGATCTATTTCAAAAATCACGCTTTTATAAT
>JAGQXC010000045.1 GCA_020436785.1 Saprospiraceae bacterium
GCAAAATGTACTTTTTTCGGCGAGCGTTTCTGCATGTATTCCTTGCATTTGTCCAGCTCTTCGAAAAGATTGATTTTAACCAGTTCCGGCGTGGAACCGATTTTTGAAAAGCGGTCCGCAATCAATTTCAAGCGGTCCACATCTTTGGACATCTCCTGCAAGTACTCCTGGCGTAGGCCCGGATCGATGTTTTCTTCTTCCGCGAGGTATTGCAGCCATCCCATGATCGCACTGATGGGAGTACCCAATTGATGGGCGGTTTCTTTGGCCATGCCCACCCAGACCTGATTTTGTTCAGCGCGCCGTGCATTACTGAAGCCGATATAACCCAGGGCGATAAAGCCGAATAAAAGGATGCCCTGGAAAAGGGGGAAATAAGTGAGCATGGTATACAACCGGGAATTCTCGTAATACAGGTATTCCACGACACCGGCACTGTTGATGGGCAACGGCTTCTTACCGGCTTCAATCAACTTTTGCACCCGGCGGGAAAGGTAGTCGATGTCCTCGTTTTTACCGACGCCATAATTGCGACCGATTTTCGGGACCATGTTCTCATCGGTGAGAATGACCGGGATGGACTTGATGGAAGCAATGATGTCGTTTTCAAAGGTGAAATCCTGGTTCAGATCCTGCTTCCGGTTGATGTTTTCCATGGCGCCGGAAAATACCAGGGCAGTGTAGGATTCTCCCTCTTTCAACCGTTGGGTCAGGTAATTCACATAGATCATCGTCAGCAGGATGATCAATGCACCGCCAATACCCAGATAGGTCTTCCACTTATTATTAAGATAATAAAACTCAACCGGAAGGGAGGTCTTCATAATCCGTAAGGCCTTGGCATGAAAAATAGGTGGTTTATCCCAGTTTTACAAATAAACGCGAAATGTGGCCCGTTCATTATCCGGACCTCAAAACGCATTATCTTTGTCCCATGGCATCCGTAAATATCCTTTGCAAGTCTCGTGCCGAGCTTGAAGCCTGGTTTAAAGAACGGGGAGAACCGGCCTTCAAGGGGCGTCAGGTCTACGATTGGTTGTGGAAACGCCAGGCGCGTGATTTTAATGAGATGACCAACCTCTCCAAATCGTTGCGTGAAGAACTGACCGCGGCGTTTGCATTGCCGGGGTTACGTACCGATGCGACCCAGGTCAGCAGTGATGGTACCATCAAATCCCGGTTTCGCCTGGACGATGATCACCTGATTGAGAGCGTATTGATCCCCGTTCCGGATGAAAATCGCTTTACCGCCTGTGTTTCCTCCCAGGTGGGTTGTAGCCTGACTTGTTCGTTCTGCGCCACCGGGCAGATGAAACGCATGCGTAACCTGCGCGCGCATGAGATTGTGGACCAGTTCATCCGGGTTAACATGCAGTCGGAAGCCCACTTCGGCCATGCGCTTACCAATGTCGTCTACATGGGCATGGGCGAGCCGCTCCTCAATTTCACCGAGGTGATGGAAAGCGTGCGCATCCTCAACGAAGAAATGGAGTTTGGCATCAAACGCATTACCATCAGCACGGCCGGTATCGCCAAGATGATCGATAAACTGACAGAGGCCGATGTTCGCTTCAATCTGGCCCTCTCTCTCCATGCCGCCGACGACAGCAAGCGCAATACCATCATGCCCATCAACGAATCCAATAATCTGGGAGTCCTGATGCAGGCCCTGACCAACTTTTACAACCAGACCAAGAACAAGATCACTTTCGAATACATTGCCTTTGACCGTTTTAACGACACCCTGCAGGATGCGCGCCATCTGGCCGAACTCTGCCGGCATTTTCCGGTCAAGATCAACATCATCGAGTACAATCCCATCGAAGGCTTTGACGGTCGCAAATCCTCCGAGGACCGCCTGGAGATCTTCGCCTCCTACCTGCAGCACAAGGGCATCCCGGTCACCATCCGGCGCAGCCGGGGTAAAGACATTGATGCGGCCTGCGGACAACTGGCGAATAAAGGCTGAAGGGGTTGTTACGCAGAGGTGGTATGCTTGTAAAACAGGCATAAGTTGGAATTTTTAACTTAAAGGAGACAAGATTTTCTAACGACTTAAAAATCCAACTTATGCAAAAGCAAATTAATCAGAATTCTTTTGCTGGGCAA
>JAGQXC010000419.1 GCA_020436785.1 Saprospiraceae bacterium
CGGCGTCCGTCTTTCCCGGACATACGGTCAGCATCCGGGCACGGCTCAGAAATCGGTCTTACGAACGGCTCAGGCAGCAATTGTGGCGCTTTTACAGATTGGAGATAAATACCCTGGATCAGGTGCCACCCATATTTATTTATCAATTCCTGATTGAACGAATTCTTCCCTCGACCATGGAAAGGCCGATCGATCATTATGTCTGGGATATCGCTGGAAATAAGGGAATTGAACGCACCGGACTGGAGACCATGGAGCGCCAGTTCGAATTGGCCGGTCGTTTGGATCTTGACTGGCAAATCCGCAGCCTTTTGGGTATTGCCCGTTCTCCGCGCCGGTTTAAAAGGAAAATTATGGACATGGTGGATTCCTACCGGGAGGAGCGGTTACCAGCGCTTTACCAAGCCAGTAAAAAGCAACTGGGGCCCTACCGGAAACTCATGCTGTACGATCGCAATCGGGCCATGTTCCAGTCGATGCTAACTTTTATTCGTGATCGTCCGGCCCTGATTGCCGTTGGTGCCGCTCACCTGTGGGGAGCCTACGGATTGATTCGTCTATTAAAACAGGATGGTTATCGAGTATCTCCGTGGTGGGGCTAGCTTGAGACGGCATAACCCTTTTATTTTGTTGTAAAATTCATCGTGGACATTTGATCTTTCATTGGTCCGCGCTGTTTAGAACAACAGAAAGAACACCATGCGCCGACACCTCTCTATCCTGTGCCTTTTATTTTCCTTACCGTTAATGGCGCAAAATGTCACCATCAGTGGCTATGTGAAAGATGCCAGTACCGGAGAAACCCTGATAGGTGCAAATATCTACAATGCCCTGATACCAGGTCAGGGAACAGCTACGAATGCCTATGGATTTTACTCCCTCACCTTACCCAAGGGTAATTACCAACTGGTATTTTCCTACCTCGGATATCAGGACCATCAGGCAGACGTTGCACTCGAAAACGACCAGACGTTGAACATCCAACTCAGCGAAGGGGTTGCGATGGAAGAGGTCGTGGTTGTTGCCGAGCAAAACGACCGCAACGTCACCAGCACCGATATGGGAAAAATCGATTTGCCCATTGAAAACATCAAATTATTGCCGGCAGTGTTTGGTGAAGTGGACATCCTGAAGGCACTCCAATTATTGCCCGGGGTGATGTCCAGCGGCGAAGGCAGTTCCGGATTTTATGTCCGGGGTGGGGGGGCGGATCAAAACCTGATCCTGCTCGATGAGGCACCGGTTTACAACACCGGCCATTTATTGGGTTTTTTCTCCGTCTTTAATGCGGACGCCATTAAGAATACCACGTTGATCAAAGGCGATATGCCTGCACAATATGGGGGGCGGCTCTCCTCGGTGGTTGATGTTCAAATGAAGGAAGGAAATAATCAAAGCTATTCCATCGACGGGGGCATCGGTCTGATCGCTTCCCGACTCACCGTCCAGGGACCGTTGTTACGCGACAAAAGTTCTTTCATTATTTCAGCCCGGCGCACTTACGCGCTGGATCTTGCTCAACCCTTGATCCGTAAGAGCAATTTTGCGGGCACCAACTATTACTTTTACGATTTGAATACCAAGCTGAATTACCAGTTTTCGCAAAAGGATCGGATTTATCTGAGCGGCTATTTCGGACGGGATGTATTTGCCTTCAATTCCAATCAGACGGATTTTAACATCCGGATGCCTTATGGCAATGCCACGGCCACCTTGCGATGGAACCACTTATTCAATGACAAGCTCTTCATGAATACTTCCCTGATATACAATGATTATGATTTCAGTTTTTCCGGAGGCCAGGACCTGTTCAAGTTTAAGTTGTTCTCAGGAGTACGGGACTGGAACACCAAAGTGGATTTTGATTATTACCCCAATTACCACCATTCCATTCGTTTTGGCGTCAATGCCATCCATCACCGTTTTGTACCAAATGTTGTCCAGGGCTCCAGCGGTGATGTTGAATTTGGTTCGGATTTTACGGATAAATACGGACTGGAATCTGCCGCCTATGTACAGGACGATATCAAGCTCTCCGCTTCTTTGAATATGCAAATAGGCCTGCGTTATTCTCGCTTTACGCAGATTGGACCGTATACATCCAAACAAACCGACACCAAATACGGATCCTGGGACCCGGTGATTCATTACGATGGTTGGGAACCACGAATAGCATTGCGATGGCAGATGGCCGGGAATACCTCGCTGAAAGCGGCTGTGACCTTTACCAATCAATACATTCATTTAGTTAGCAATTCTGCCAGTACACTGCCTACGGATGTTTGGGTGCCCAGTACCGAAGTGGTCAAACCCCAACAGGGCATCCAGTATGCCCTTGGGCTTTTTAAGAATTGGTATAACGACAATCTGGAAACTTCCTTTGAAGTTTACTACCGCGATCTGAAGAATCAAATTGACTACCGGGATTCCTACGTGAATAATCTCTCCAACGAAGTCGAAGATGAATTTGTGTTTGGTATTGGCCGCGCTTACGGGGCCGAATTATTTGTACGTAAATCCAAAGGAAATTTAAACGGCTGGATCGGTTACACTTATTCCCGGTCCGAAAGGTCATTTCCGGACATAGAAGAAGGACGCTGGTACCCGACCACGTTTGACCGGACAAATGACGCATCCTTGGTGGTCAATTACCAACTTAGTGACCGTTGGAGCTTTGGCGGTGTGGTAGTCTACGGGACGGGGAGGGCCTATACCCCGATCCAAAGCGTTTATTTGATTGGTCAGGACCTGGTCACCCAATATGGCCCACGGAATAGTTCACGGCTGGAACCTTATCATCGCCTGGATCTTTCGGCTACGCTCAAACCCAACCCGGACTCCAAAAAAAGATTTCAGGGAAGCTGGACCTTCTCAATTTACAACACCTATAACCGGCGCAATACGTATTTTACCTATACCGACGTCGACACCGATCTGGAGACCGGCCAGGCGGAAGCCAAGGCCTATAAGGTTTCCATTTTCCCCATCATCCCTTCGGTCACCTGGAATTTTAAGTGGAAATGAGCGCGAAGAATTACCTACATATGGGATTGGCCATATTGATTGGCGTTGGTTGTTTCGGCGGCTGTGAACTGCCCTATACCCCGGAAATCATTAATGCGCCTTCCGACATCGTTGTAGAAGGATACATCGAAGCGGGAGACCAGGCCATGCCTACCTATGTGATACTGACTAAATCCAGGCCCTTTTTCCAGTCGCTTAATTCACAGGACCTGAACGACATTTATGTGCACAATGCACTGGTTCAGGTGACAGGTGCCGGTCAAACCGTTACTTTGCAGGAACTCTGCCTGAATGATCTGGATTCCACGACCCGCGAGGTGGTCGCTCGTGAATTTGGTTTCGACCCCGACAGCCTGGTGGTGAATATCTGTGTTTATATTGATTTGACCGGACAGATTCCCGGCCAGTTTGGACAGTCCTATCAACTGTTCATTCAGACAGAAGGAAAGGAGTTGACTGCTACCACCACCATTCCCCGCCTGGTACCCCTGGACACCCTGCATTTTGATCCCACACCAGGAATGCCCATTGATTCGTTGGCTCAGCTGATTGCCACGATTTCCGATCCGGCGGATGAAACCAATTATTACCGGCAGTTTATCCGTATCAATTCAGGTATTTACGACCCGGGATTTGCGTCCGTTTCCGATGACGCTTTATTCAATGGCCGGACGTTGGATTTCCGCATCAACTCACCGGAGGATACACCCGACGATCAGCCGGAAACCTTCGGGTTGTTTCACCGTGGTGATACCGTTTCCATCAAATGGACCAACATCGATGCCGATCATTTCAAATTTTGGAATACCTTCGAATCCAGCCGGAACAGCGGAGGGCCATTTTCCAGCTATGTGCGGGTAAGTACCAATATCCAGGGCGGCTTGGGTGTCTGGGGTGGCTATGCGGTCACTTATTACCAGGCGATTGTACCAATGCAATGAAAGATACGCTAGACATACATAAAGGCAATAAAATCGCCCTGGTGGCTGGTGCAACCGGTCTCATCGGCAACGAGGTCGTCAAATTGTTGCTCAATCATCCGGCTTATCGAATCGTACGTGTCTTTGTCCGGCGAACCATGGACTTCCAGCATCCCAAATTGGAAGAAGTGATGACAAACTTTGAAGACTTGGACCGTTACGCAGCTCAGCTTAAAGGTGATGATCTATTCTTATGCCTGGGTACCACCATGGCTAAAGCAGGATCACGAAAGGACTTCATCCGGGTTGACTTGACCTATAATTTAAAAATAGCCCGCATTGCCGCAGCCAATAAGGTCCATCAGTTGATGTTGGTGTCTTCGGTTGGCGCAGACCCCGATGGTTTGTTTTTTTACAGTAAAGTGAAAGGAAATCTGGAGGTTGCCGTCAAGTCGTTGCCCTTTTGGGGCATTCACATATTTCAACCTTCCATCCTTTTAGGCCAACGGGATGAGGTGCGCCTGGGTGAAAAAGTAGCCGGAACGGTAGGGCATTGGCTGGATAGGGTGACCGGGGGAGGGATGACCGTTTACAAACCGGTACATGCCGCTACCGTGGCGGAGGCGATGGTCCGGGTTGCCCAAAGACTGGACGCTGGCGCCCACACCTATGAAAGTCATGTCATTGCAGAACTCGCCGGGATGACCGAGGAGAATTAAAAGGGTTTAGTACTTTTGGGCGCAAATTGAATAGCCATGCCAAAAACATCTGAAATTCGGCTTAAAATCCAACTGGACGATAAGAATATTCCCGAGACCATTCAGTGGGAAGCGACCGATCAGCCCAAAGGACCGGGTATGCAGGAATGCAAAGCCATGTTGCTTTCCCTTTTTGATTTGGACAGCGGCGACACGCTCAAAATCGATTTGTGGACCAAGGACATGCAGGTCATTGAGATGGATCGCCTGGTCTATCAGACGTTGCGCTCTTTGGCTGATTCGTATGTTCGCGCCACCAATAATGCCCGGATGGCCAATGAAATGCAAAAATTTGCCATCTACTTCGGTGAAGAAACTGAGATTCTCAAGAAGAGTGAATAAGTTAATGGGTGGATATGTTAATTGGTGGCTGGACACCACTGAACCCCGCACCTTATATCCCATACCCCGCACCCCGCCACCTGTTAATATGTTAATGTGTGGATATGTTAATAAGAGTTGCCGGGACGGCTCCTTATCCTTTCTCCTTTGACCCCGTACCTCGCACCCCGCACCCCGTACCGCGTACCCCACACCCCATTACCTCATACCTTGCACCCCAATACCACATTACCCGCCGCGACCTAAATGTTAACTGGTGAAGGGAATGGTTCCCGGTTACCTCCTGCTGGAAAATCGAATACAGCACGTTGCCCCAAAATCCTCACCATTCACCGGAATGCGCTGATCCATCAGGGTAAAGATCCTTCACTTACGGTCCGCTGCGCGGACCTGTTCAGGAACCAGCATGGGCTGAATAGCTCGCACCGCGCGACCTCAAACCCCATTACCTCATACCCCATACCTCGCTCACCGCCACCTGTTAATTTGTTAATGTGTGGATATGTTAATAAGAGTTGCCGGGACGGCTCCTTATCCTTTCTCCTTTCTCCTTTGACCTCGCACCCCGCACCTCGCACCCCGCACCTCGCACCCAGCACCTCATACCCCATACCTCATACCCCATACCAATAAACCTTTTTTTATTCCTTTTTTGCCTTACTCCTTCCTTGCTTTCCAGGCATTGAACCCGCCTTCGACATTGATGACGGATTTAAATCCTGCCCGGATCAATTCGTCGGAAGCAATCAGGCTGCGATGGCCACTCCGGCAATAAACCCAATAGGTTTGTTCTTTATTCAATGCTTGAATTTGTTCGCGAAATTGGTCAGGTTGCAGAATGTCAATCTGGTGTGCACCCATGATGTGGCCAGCGTTGTATTCATCGGCGGTTCGAACATCCAGAATGTGGATGGCGGTATCCAATTCGATGGCCTGTGCCAGTTGATCCACCGATACATTGGTGACCACACCGGGAGTTGTCCGGACTCCTTCCACCGCGGTAGGCGCGGATTGGGCCATGGAACAAGCATAAGCTCCCAGTAAGACAAAAAGAAAACTCCACTTACTCATGTTGCCAGTTTTTATCGTATTTAACAAATAAATGGATCCAAATGCTCCGGCTAAGGCGTAAA
>JAGQXC010000420.1 GCA_020436785.1 Saprospiraceae bacterium
AGTCCCCATAACCACCGGTATTTCCGACGGATTGATCACTGAGGTCACCAGTGGTCTGGACACCTCCATGCAAGTAAAGGTTCAGCAGGAAGTTGCCCAGCCGGCTGACTCCGGAAATTAATTCAAAATCTTCTCATCAGATCGCCTGACTCAGCGCTTCCACAAAGCGATCGACATCTTCTTTACTAACAAACAGATGGCATGAGATGCGATTGCCATTGATGCCTGGCAGCACCTTGATGATGATGTCCTGGTCCTTCAGTTTTTGGGCCACCTCATTGTTTTTTGCGTCACGCAGGGTATAACTGACGATGCCACAACTGAGGCTCTCATCATCCGGGCTGATCACCTCGATGCCGGGCAACGTCTGCAAGCGTTCCCTGCAATAATTGCGGATGTCCAGGCATCGCTGCCGGATTCGTTCTATCCCTATTTCCTGGTGCCACTGGATGGCTGCTCCGAGGCCAATGATGGTGGCGACATTGCGCGTACCTGAAGAAGCCGAGTACCCTGCAAATCCGGACTGGGTGAATGCACTGCGAATCCCCGGGCGTAAGTCAGGGTGCACATAAAGAAAGCCCGTTTCTTTGGGTCCCAGCAGCCATTTATGGCCACTGGTGGCATAGGCATCCACCGCCAGGGATGACACATCGACCGGAATCTGGCCGGGAGCCTGGGCACCGTCGGCCACCAGGAGGATTCCCCGGGGACGGGTGATTTTGGCTATCTCTGCAAAAGGCATGACCAAACCGGTAATGGTATTCACATGAGATAACAGGAGCATTTTGGTCTTGTCGCTGAGATTGGCCCGGATCACTTCCAGAATTTGATCGGTGCCGGTGGTCGGCAGGGGAAGACTCATCTTGCGGATGTGGGCGCCCTGATTTTGGGTGGTATACTCCAGACCTACCAGTGCGCCACCATGTTCCTGATCGGTGGTCAGGATTTCATCCCCCGGCTCAAGGACAATCGACTGTGCCACCAGGCTAAGTCCTTCGGTGGTATTTCGTGTCAGCAGGATATCTTCTTGCTCGGCATGAATGTATCCGGCAATGATTTCACGCACGGCCTCCATACGCTGCCCCAATGGCCCCCAGTTCTCGGCAGCCGGATTCATCTCCAATTCGCGCATGGCCGCGTGGACTGCATCCATGACCACCAGAGGACTGGGCCCGAGACTGCCCGTATTCAAATAAAGGCGGTTGGCCGGGATCAATAATTGTTTGCGGATCAGGGCGAACAATGCGTCGTCCGTCATGAGATCCGGTTCATAGGAAGTGATCGTGCCCAGCTCAGGCAAAACCGGAACCAAACCCAACCATCCGGCCTGGTGGAGAAATTGGCGTCGTGATGTCATGATCGTACTTTTCCCTCAAGATAAAGCTTTATTACGTCAGCCAGGGTTGTGGGTTCCGGGACAGTAAATCATGGAGTTAACCAACTAAAATGAACGCGGATTTCTCACTGAAAAAAGTAATTTCGCTACGCTAAACCTCAAACCGGTCGCGTTATGGAGATGTTCCATCAACTTTCCAAGAGCCCATCTGCCGTCCTACCCTACCTGGCTGAGATGGACCTATTTGCCAAAATGAATCCAGTGATCGAAAAGATTGAAAAATTAGACGACAATCGTTACCGGGTACATGAAAAAATGAAGATGGGACCGGTTTTTCACCGGGTCAGTTATCCGATGACCCTGGAGATTGACCCAACGATCCCTAAAGTTGAATACCATGCCGTGATCAGTGGCATGGCCCACATTTACATTACCATGATATTATCCGGCGATCATAGCCATTGCCAGGTGCAGGAAACGATTCGCTTTAGATCCTTTCTACCCCTATTTTTTATGATAAAATCCATCTTTATAAAACAGCATCGCATTTTATTTGAAAATATTGATCAAGCCGGATGAAAGCCTGCTAATCCGGGTGATTTATTTCTTTTTCTTTTTGACGAAAATATTTCCTGAAAAATACATTTTGCTTTAGTGCTTCCATGTCCTCACTGAATCGTTCGGTTCCTTCCCGCAGGTAATGCAAGGTCTCCTGCAGGTCAATGCGCAATTGCGGATCATGCAACAGCGCAGTCACCGTCCCATCACCGTGGTCAATGGAAATCAACAGGGTATCCAGGCGACCGGCTGCCTGCTTCAGGTAAATGGAGGTACTATTAAGATTCCCAATCACCGGATCCGCATCCTGGATCAGTTGATGCAGGGAGGACAGGGTCGTATCCAATTGACCGGTTGATTTCCGCAAGGTGGCGACAATCACCGTATCCGAAATAAGTTCTCCCAACAAGCCTTGGCCTTCTTTCACCTTCCCAAACAGGTCATTGATATTACCGGATGTCTTATCGAGTAAATTCACCATTTGGTGCAATTGGTGAATGGTACCCGATAAATCCCGGCTCATCCCCTCATCATTCAAAAGGTTGGCAAGGACACCCTGGCCGGAATTCATTTTATCCGAAATATCCAGCAGGTTTTTCGAAATGATGGCCACATTTTCGCTGGTATTGCCCAGGGTACTCAATAATTCCTCGGTTTCAATCCGGCTGAATGATTTAATTTCATCTCCATCTTCCACACTGGGCATATTTTCACCACCCGGCGAAATATTCACCAGCATATTACCTACCAGTCCCTCCGATCCAATGCTGGCTAGGGCGTTTTTCTTAATAAACGGTCGCACCTTATTTTCAATGCGCATTTCTACCTGCAGGGTGGAATCATCAACAAAATCAATGGTTGAAATGGTGCCGACATCAATACCGTTAAAGCGGACAACATTTCCTTTTTTTAATCCATTGACGTTTTGAAAAGTGGAGGTCAGATGAAAAGATTTCCCAAACATATTCTGATTATTTCCGATCAGGTAAAAACCCAGCATAAAGAGAAGGGCTGAAATGATGACAAAAAAGCCTAACCGGGCCACGTGCTTGTTTTCTTTCTTCATGATGTTTTTAAAAATGCTTGAATAACCGGATCGTCCCAATCATTTAATTCCTGGTAGGTCCCCGTTGCATAATCCTTGCCCTCGTGGAGAATAACCATGCGGTTTGACGCCAGTCGGACACATTGCATGTCGTGTGTGATGATCAATGCGGCCGCATTGTATTTCGCTTGTACTTCTAAAATCAATTCAATAATTTCCCGTGAAGTAACCGGATCAAGCCCACTCGTAGGTTCATCGTAAAGAATGATTTGCGGACGGAGGATTAGGGTCCTGGCTAACGCAATCCGTCGTTGCATGCCTCCGGAAAGTTCCTCCGGCAGCAAATCAATGGTATGCTCCAACCCTACACTGGCTAAGGTATCCCGGATCAGGCCCTCTTCATTAAATCCGGCCATTTTCTCGCGGTGTCTTCGCAAAGGAAATTGCAGGTTTTCACGGACGGTCATGGAGTCATACAGGGCACTTCCCTGAAATAAAAACCCGATCTCTGTCCGGAGCAGATCCAGTTCTTTTTCGCTGAGTCGGGCGATCTCTCGCCCCAGCACCCGGATGCTGCCCTGATCATAGGGTAACAATCCGATGATGCATTTCAGTAAAACCGACTTGCCAGAACCGGATTTTCCGACGATCGCCAGGTTCTCACCAGGGCCGAGTTGTAAAGAAAATCCATCTAAAACCTTTAGGTCACCGAACGATTTGCAAACACCGTCCACGACCAGCAATGCCGTTGCAAGTATTCCTGACTTTTGATCATTCCCCAGGGTCACTGTCTGTGCTAATTCAGAGTTCATAAAATAAATCCGCGATTAATACGGCCATAAAGTCCAATACAAAAACCACGACGGAAGCGACCACGACTGCTGAGTTGGATGCCTTGCCTACCCCGGCTGTACCTTTACTGGAAGTATATCCCTTGTAGCATCCGACCAATCCGATTGCTGCTCCGAAGAAAAAGGTCTTAATGGTTGAAGGAACGATATCCCCCATGGCAAGACTGTCAAATACCTGATTGAAGTAGAGGTGGAAGGATACATTGCCTTTCAGGTTCTCCACTAAGAAAGAGCCCCCCAAAGCAAATGCATCACCCAGGATGACCAGCAGAGGAAGCATCAACGTCGTTGCTACCACACGGGTAACCACCAGATACTTATAAGGATTTGTCCCGGACACTTCCATGGCGGCAATTTGCTCTGTGACACGCATCGAACCAAGTTCCGCACCAATACTGGAACCAACTTTGCCGGCACAGATGAGCGCGGTGATCATAGGCCCCATTTCCCTTACGATGGTAATTCCCACCATGGATGGCATCCAGGAAACGGCTCCAAATTCGATCATGGTCGGACGCGACTGCAAATCGAGGACCAGACCCATGATAAACCCGGTCAGTGAAACGAGGAAAATGGATTTGTTGCCGATGAAATAGGACTGATTCAACAACTCCCGCCATTCATAAGGAGGTTGCCAGAAAGTACGAAAAAACCGGCCCGAGAACAGGGCCACTTCACCTACCTCCGAAAAAAAATCTTCGATCTTCTGGTACACATACTTCAAACCGGACAACTGCTCATATTTAGAATTGGTGTCCACAAGCATCCTTTGGTGGGTATAATACTATTGCATTTCAAGCATGCCGGGCTATGATGTGGGTCGCATCGTCCAATGATCAGAACCGCCTAATCGCCGGAGATGGAAGACCGGATCGGATTACAGCGTAATCGTGTTGATATCAGCGCTTTCCA
Organism: Saprospiraceae bacterium; assembly: GCA_020436785.1. GTDB lineage: Bacteria > Bacteroidota > Bacteroidia > Chitinophagales > Saprospiraceae > JAGQXC01. The sequence continues at coordinate 4,703 of JAGQXC010000420.1, forward strand.
AAATGGGTTTTTCGTAGCCGTGCAGGGTTACTCCGATCATGGCTTTACCCATCTGTTCGGTACTGGTGACAAACTTGGGTAAATGCTTCAGCAGTGGATACAAGGGCTTGAACAGGGCATACATTGCATTATACAGGGGAGTTCTTGAACGAATGCCTTTCATCGGTTGAATGTACCCCGGACGGAAGAGGTAAACGGCCTGAAATGGCATGGCGAGCAGATCATTTTCCGTTTTGCCTTTTACCCTCGCCCACATGGTACGGCCTTGTTCACTGCTGTCGGTACCGGCACCGGAAACGTAGCAAAATACCATATTGGGGTTGGCATCCAGACATGCTGCGGCCGTAGCTAGCGTGAAGTCGTGGGTTATCCGCAGGTAGTCGGCTTCCTTCATGCCGGCAGAAGAAACGCCAAGGCAGAAAAAGCAGGCATCATATCCCTTTAGAAGCGGGATCAAAGGCTGGACCTGACTGAAATCGGAATGGATGACTTCCTGCAATTTACGATGACTGATACCCAGCGCATTCCGGTTTATCACCAGGATGTGATCAATGTCTCTATTCTCGAGGCATTCATTTAGGACACCCTGTCCGATCATGCCGGTACTTCCGGTAAGTATTACTCGTAATCCCATCGCATGGTGGTATTGATGATTTATGGATAATCAAGTTAAAAAAAATCCATTTTAGACTTGATCTTGATAATGGAAATGGTGCTGCGAGGTATTTATTTTTTGCCTGTTTTTTGGTAAATTATGCATTCGTTTTCAAAATCATTTTGTTGCAATGAAAGAAGAATCGACCAACTCCAAAATGCAGGGTTTTAGCCGGCGCAAGTTCCTCCGGGGAGCAGGAATTACCACGGCCGGTAGCGTTCTGCTGAATACCGGTTTACTGGCTGGTAGCTCGACCCCGGCCAATGAAACGGGTATGTATGTCGGCCCCGGTCCGGTGACGGTTCAAATTGAGGTGAACGGACAGATGGAAACCCTCGCCATCGAACCACGTACCACCCTGGCTTCAGCACTACGGGATCATCTGGGCATGACCGGTACCAAAGTCGTATGCGACCGCGGTTCCTGTTCGGCCTGTACGGTGTGGCTGGATGGTAAACCGGTGAATTCCTGTATGACGCTCGCCGTCGATGTCGGTACAAAAAAGGTAACCACCATTGAAGGACTGGCTAAAAACGGTGCGCTGCACCCGGTTCAGGAAGCATTCATTGAACACGATGCCAGCCAATGCGGCTATTGTACACCCGGCATGATCATGAGTTGTGCCCACTTGCTCAACGAAAACCCCAGGCCTACGCTGGAAGATGTCAAAAAAGCTACCCGCGGAAATCTCTGTCGTTGCGGTACTTATCCCCACGTATTCAAAGCCACGCTGGCAGCAGCAGATAAAATGAAATAACATGGAAACCAGAAAAGAAAAATTTCCCTATGGTATCCCCGATTATAATCTTACCGAAATAGAACGGGAGATCCCAGCCGATGAACCCCCCGCATGGCCGGTCAATGCCAAGCTGCAGGAAGTGGGCAAACGCCGAACCAGGTTGGATGCACGGGCAAAAGTTACCGGTGAAGCCAAATACACCTCGGACATTCAGTTACCCGGCATGTTGTATGCCAAGTTGCTGACGGCCAAGGTACCCCATGCCACCATCCAAAACATCAACACCGATCTGGCCCAGAGACTGCCTGGTGTTCATCTCATTCACGTGATCCAAAATGACGACAATTCCTATCCGGATGTTAAATACGTCGGGCAACCCATCGCGGGAATTGCTGCCGATTCACTGGACATCGCCCGGCAAGCGGCTTCGCTGATCCGAGTCGATTATCTGGAAAAACCCTTCGTGGTGGACACTGAAAAAGCCATGATGCCGGAAGCTCCGTTGGTGTTTGATGAACCCATCACCCGGCAAGCCGACGGCGGTGATGTGGGAGTCGTTCATGACGGCAGTAAAGGACAGGGAAACCTGCGCGGACCCTCCACATCGAGCTTTTTCGGCGGTCCCCGGGGTGATCTCGATACCGGCTTTGCCGCTGCCGATGTCATTGTCGAACAGACGTACCGGACCCAGGTCCAAACACACGTCCCTCTGGAAACGCATGGTGTGGTCATCGACTGGAAACCGGAGGGCATGACCGTCTATGCTTCCACCCAGAGCACCAAGGATGTCCGGGACGAACTGGCAGACTATTTTGATTTGCCTAAAAGCAACGTCCGGGTGATCTGTGAATTTATGGGTGGCGGATTTGGTGCTAAACACAGTACCAGTCCCTTTGGCCCGGTTGCAGCCATCCTGTCAAAAAAAACCGGCCGGCCCATCTGGCTGATGCTCGAACGCAAAGAAGAACATTTAATGGCCGGCAACCGCCCCAATTCCATCCACTATCTGAAAATTGGAGCAAAAAAAGACGGGACGCTTACCGCCATCCAGCAACGTTCCCATGGCACCGCCGGAGTTGCGCTGGGTGCCGGCGTCGGTCGGGTGGCACAGATCCTTTACGAGTGCCCTAATTTCGCTACCGAACAATATGATGTACTGACCCATGCCGGGCCAGGGGCCGCCTGGCGTGCTCCGGGTAATGTGCAAGGTGCCTTTGGAGTGGAACAGGCGATCGATGAACTGGCTGAAAAGCTCAACATCAATCCATTGACACTCCGGGACACCATCGATAGAAGTGATGTTCGTAAAGTCCTCCGGCAAAAAGGTGCCGAAAGGTTTGACTGGGCTCGATGGAAGCCATCCGGCACGTCGACCGGAGTCATCCGTAAAGGACTGGGTGTCGCCCAGTCCACCTGGCCCAGATTTGTTGACCTGGATTCCACCGTAGAAGTAAAAATATACAGCGACGGTGCCGTGGAAGTTCGGTCGGGGGTGCAGGACATCGGGACTGGCACCAAAACCATCCTTGCTCAGGTGGTTGCTGAAGAATTTGGGCTGAAAACATCAGACATCATTGTGCGTATCGGTGACACCATTTATCCGAATGGACCAGGCTCGGGAGGCAGTAAAGTGACCGGATCAATTACCCCGGCCGCCCGCAATGCCGCATACCGGGCTAAAATGGAACTGTTTAAACAACTGGCTCCCCAATGGCAAACCGATGCGCAACATCTGGAAGCCAAGGACGGGATGATCCTGCACAAGGACGATGCTTCCAAAAAAATAGCCCTTACAGAAGCTTTAAAACGGATGCGCACCGGTCAAATCACGGCCACCGCCAGCCGTTCGGACGACTATGGCGGCTTTGCCCAGCCCTGGGGGTTGGCCCATGGAAATCTCGGTTCCGTACAATTTGCTGAAGTTTCGGTCAATACGGAGACCGGAATGGTAAAAGTGGACCGGATCGTCGCCGCCCATAGTTGTGGTCGCCCGATTAACCTGACTCAGATCGAAAGTCAGATTAATGGAGGAATCATTCAGGGTGTCTCCTACGCATTGTACGAAAACCGGGTCATGGATGAGGCAACCGGGCATATGATGAATGCTGATGTCGATCGTTATCAGATCGCTTATGCCATGGAAATTCCGGACATCGATACCATCGTTGTCGAAGAATATCCAGCGCTTTCTTCCACGGATGCGTATGGCATCGGTGAGCCGGCCAACATTGCCACTGCCGCCGCCGTGGCCAACGCCGTGAACAATGCCATTGGTATGCGGATGTATGAAATCCCGATTACTCCCGCCAGTATTCTTAAAGCTTTGCACCATCTAGACCAATAAATCGTTAACCATGAATAACTTCAGTTGGTATAATGCCAAGTCCATCGAGGATGCCCTTACCCAGGTCAATTCAACGGCATCTTATGAGATCTACCGGCAGAGCGAAGAAGCCGCCGTCTTCAAAGCGGGAGGTACAGATCTGCTGGACCTGATGAAAGAAGGTTTGCTGAAACCCAAAACCATTATCAATATCCGGGAGCTTCCAGGTCTGGACCGGATCGAATACAGCAACAATGATGGCCTCCGTGTCGGGGCTAATGTCACGCTGGCCGAGATGGCCATCAATAAAGACCTGAATAACCACTATGGTGCATTGGCAACCGCAGCCGGGGAGGCAGCAACACCCCAGCTCCGCAACATGGCTACCATCGGAGGAAACCTGGTTCAACGTACCCGCTGCTGGTATTTTCGTTCGTATGATCATCCCTGTTTTCGGAAAGGAGGCGATCGGTGTTTTGCCAAAAATGGCGAAAATGAAAATCACGCCATCCTGAATAATGGCTCCTGTGTGAGCGTGCATGCCTCCTCGGTAGCTACCGCACTGTTGGCTTACGATGCACTGGTGGTGATTGTCAATTCGCGCAAAGAAACCAAAGAAGTGCCCATTGGAGACTTTTTTGTAGCTCCTGGCGAGGACCCCTTGCGTGAAACCATCCTCGAAGCCGATGAAATCATTACCCATATCCGCTTGGCCAAACCGGCTAACGGCACCAGATCTTTTTACATCAAACAGGGTGCCCGTGAATCGCACGACTGGTCCATTGCTGACGTCGCCGTGGTCCTGGAAATGAATGGCAAAACCTGCCAAAGGGCCGCGATTGCTTTGGGCTCCGCTTCACCTGTTCCGGTGCGATCCATGCGTGCTGAGGGCGCTCTGGCAGGAAATATCATCACCCAGCAAACAGCGCTCCAGGCTGCCAACCTGGCGATGGAACGCGCCCGACCATTAGCCAAAAATGGATATAAAGTGCCCTTGTTCATCAACCTTATTCAGCAAGCGATCCTGGCCGCCACCTGATGAAACCGCAATCACCCCCGTTATGCAGATACCTGCGGGCCAAAAATCCTTATGGCATGCTTGAAGGTGGGTCCAACCCCTGGCAACTGCTGGACGACGCCAACACCATCTTCTGGTGCGTACGGGGAAACGGAGGGATAGGTCCGGATAGCGGCCTCATCACCCCGGATAAATGCATCCATGGTCGCAGTTGTTATCGGAGTCCCGAGAACGCAACCACCACAACCGACACGGACCAATGACAAACCTCAAATAGGTCCAGGACATAAAAAAAAGGAGTGCCGGCAAGTTGTCAGCACTCCTTTGATTTTGGAATGAGGAACAAATTATTCGATTTTAATAAATCGCTTGTACCAAATGTGCGTACCATCACTGACCACTATCGAATACGTCCCTGAAGACAGATCCTGCACGTCAATAAGGGTATGGATCTCACTGACCTTACCAAACTTCTTGCTCCAGTGCACGGTTCCAAAGTCGTCATAGACCCGAAGCTCAAGATCTTTGGCATCCGCCAAACCCGTCAATTGCACATTTAACTCATGAACCGCCGGGTTGGGATGCAAAGTAAGTTCACCAATCCGAGCCAGCACCTCCTGCGAAGAATGTTCCGGACGGTCGGAGTTCAGATCTTCCGGCAAAGGGATGAATGTCTCTTCTGGCGCATTTAAAGCTGGTTTCTCCGGAATGCCTTCCGGTTCTGCCATGGTGTTAATCTGACAATTCATCTGGATCACCTGGAAGTGAGATTCCGGCGTCTGCCGGCAACACTGTCTTACCCACAACCGGTAAATGGTACAACGACCTGAACTGCAATCACCAATCGTCGTACTCCAAATCAATTCCATCCGGCATGGCCCACAGTTATCATTATCGAATTTTGGCGGATCCGGCACGATGCAGTTGGTAATGATGGTGTCGGCCGGGAATTCATACCTGGGCACATCCGGATTGACGATGGTCCATCGGACAGACCCGGCACAGACGGCCGTGTTGCCGCAGCCATCCATGGCCGTAACTTTCAGGTAAAGACGCACCTCACATCCGTCGACAACCCGATCACTGATGTTGACCCCGACATCCACGTCATCGCAATCATCAACGACACTCTGGATAATCGAATCGATGTATATCTTGAGCATTTCATCGCCGTTTGGAGTACATCCAAAGTCGAGGCCTCGCGCCAGTGCATCGCAATAGTCGGTATGGAAAACCGGTGGTAAGGAATCGACGGTCCAGGCAAATTTTTCCAGGCAATCACTTCGATTACCACATGAATCAAAGAATATGTAAAGGTATCCCACCTGATAATGACAACCATCCGGTATAAAATCAACATAAGCCAAAAGGCTGTCCTGAACACCACAATTATCACTCACTTTGACACGGCCAAAATCAGGACCAGGTATCGATGCCGGGTTGCAACCAAGGAAAGTGGAGTCCGGACAACTAAGGATATCCGGGGGTACGGTATCCTGTACATACCGGATTTCACGACTGCAGCTCGAAGAATTTCCACAGGCATCTTCGGCAATCAACGATTGGGTGATAATAGTGGTACACCCTTCCATTCGGATGCTTGATGCGGCTTCCCGGATGCGCACGGAATCACAGTCGTCAATAATCCCGATGGACGAAATATCCGGAATGGAATCCGGGTTGCATCCCAGATCAAGATCGTGACATAATAGGACCGGAGCGATCGAATCGATGACATAGGTAATCTCCCGCGCACAATGGGAGGTGTTGCCACACGCATCCTGGATGGTAAATGCCTGGCTAATGAAGTACCGGCAACCTTCGAAGCCAATCGCCGAGATGGCATTGACCAATTCAACGTCTCCGCAATTATCTTCCCACTGAATGTCATCCAGGGAAATCGCCGGAATGGAATCCGGATTGCAGCCCAGATCCAGGTCTTCACAGACCACTTTGGGCGGAATGGTATCAAACCTGAAATAAAAGACTTCAACACATTGGCTACGGTTTTGACAACCATCGTAGGCCTGATACGTATAAACCAATTTGCCATCACAATCATCAATCTCCAAACTGCTGTCAGCAAGGACGATCCTGACCGGGCCACAGAAATCCTCGGCTTTAATCCGGCTGGTATCGGGAAGGGGCAATTGTTCAAGCGACTGAATACAGCCCAATTGTCCGGGTTCAGGACATTTGATCTCCGGTGGAATGGTATCCATGGTCCAGGAGAAGGTCTCAAAACAAGTCGACTTATTGCCGCAATAATCGATAATTTCATATACCCAGGTCAGATGATAGGTACAATTGACCACTACGATGTCTACCGGTGGTGTGTTGACTTTCGCGATGCCACAATTGTCCTGATAAACCAATCTGCTGGTGTCCGGAGGTGGTGGTGAAAATCCCGGGTCGACACAACCAAAGTCCACTGGTTCCGGACAGATTACGGTCGGTGGTTCGGTATCCCGGATGTAACGGAATACCTCCCGGCAGGTATCGGAATGACCACAATGATCCGTGGCAACATACCGGTAATAGATGATTCCTCCGCAATCGTTTGGTTCACGGACAGCATCCAAAAATTCAACATCAACGTCACTACAGGAACTGGCTACCTTTACCCGTTCCGGATCGGGTGACGGCAATTGGGATGGCGTTTCGATACAACCTACATCCACTGGTTCCGGACAAATTATTTCCAGATCCTGAGCAAGGCAGAATTCCCATTGAACGGAACAAAAGCTCTGGTTGCCACAAGCGTCGGTAACGCCATAGCGACGGGTGAGAACGCCGCAACAACTGTCTGTCTGCAGCACCTCAGCCAAAACGTCGACATCCACCTGGCCACAGTCGTCTTCGAT
>JAGQXC010000421.1 GCA_020436785.1 Saprospiraceae bacterium
AGGTAGGACCGGATGCGCTGTGCAAATGCCGGGTTTTCCTGGCCCGCAAAATGAAATTGTACCTGGCCACTTCCTGGACCATAGTTGATGGTCGTCTCCGTGAAAGCGTTGGAAAGAGTGAAACTCAGTGACGGGTTCCGGGGAATTTGCTGGTCCTTTTTACCCCAATATTTAACAATCGCAATGTTCGAAGGACTGCGCCAGGTAACTGTTTGACTCCCCAAGATTATTTTTCTTCCAAATTTATATTAAAATCCTTCAATACCAGATCGAGGATTTCGTCTTTACCGGGCTCATATTGTTCTTTGAGGGTATAACCGTACAGTCTTCCCAGGGTACTCCAATAGCTGGCGGTCATGCCTCCCTTTAACTCCTTGATTACATCATAGATCGGAACATTCAACTCTTTCTCAATCATAGAGATCAAAATATAGCCTTGTGTGCGAGAGAGTTTCTTAAGCGTTTCCGTGAATTCCTCTTTCATTTGTTTGTGGACATCATTCACATAATGCCGTTGCTTCCTTCTCTTTAATCCGTCGGTTTCATCCCGGATGTCCTGATAAACGGAAATGGCTTTGACGGCATACGGATAAACTTTGAGGGCATAGCGGCGGTACAACAGATAGCGCCGGTATTCTTCGTTATCTTTGAATGTCCTGGGAGCGGTGATGGACACTCCTTCCAGATTGATAATATACAGTGTGTCCGGCTCATTGGTCGGCATGGGGGTATAGAAAGGTCCCATGGTCGTTTGAGCCGTTACTTGTCCGGAAGCCGCCATGGACCAACCCAAAAGAAATACAAAAATGGCAAGGTATACCCTCATGATGTTTATAAACGTTCAATATACAACCAAATCGTACAATGAACAGTTTCACCAACCAAAGCAAACCCTCTTCCAGCAGTTGTTAAGGTTTTTTCAGCACACAATTTTACAGGTAATTCTGAGTTCAAATTATGCAAATTAATTATATGTAATGTGATTGATTCAATTAACTTTGCCGGCATGTTTGGCCAAATAAATACTCGACGTTGTATTCTTGTGTTGGGACTCTGTTTGGGTTGGTCGCTCCTGCCCGCTCAATATTTGCTGGAACGGCTGGACGACCAGATCAACACGGCCTACGATGAAATTGCTCCTGTGGTAACTCCGGATGGCGGAACCCTCTTTTTCACCCGTGTCGGCGATCCTACCTTCAAAAGGACTTTGTATCAATTCAATCATGACCTCTCGGCCGAATTGAACAGCGATGAGTATTTTGAATTATTGAGTTCCATTTATTCACAACTGGCTAATAAATCGGTTTCCTCTCCGGTTTCCTCCGGCTTTAATCAGGATGTCTGGATGGCGACCAGTGCCCACGGCGTATTTGATAAGATCTATCATCCGGGATTTCCCCTCAATAATGCATTGCCGAACAGTATTTGTGCTTACTCGGAAGCCGATCAGTCCTTGTTGATCATCAATCAGTTTGGGAAAGATGGCAGCTTATACCATGGATTTTCCAAGATCCGCCAGACCGAACATGCAGAATTCGATTTTCCCGAACCCATCTACATCTATGATTTTTACTCGCAATCCGATGATGTTAGTGCGGCCCTGAGTTATGACAATGATGTCATTGTGTTGGCACTGGACCGCAAAGACTCCCGGGGCGATCAGGATTTGTACATTTCATTTAAGGTGAAAGAAAATCTGTGGAGCAGCCCGATCAATTTGGGCCCGGACATCAATACTGCCTTCCGGGAAAGTACTCCCTATTTATCCCGCGACAAAAAAAGGCTCTTTTTCGCCTCCAACCGGCCGGGGTCGGAAGGGATGGATATATACGTCAGCCGCAGGATCGATGTGCATTGGTCGAAATGGACCAAGCCCCGAAAAGTGGTCGGACCCATCAATGGTCCTTATGACGATACGCAACCCTATTATTCGGAAATTGACGATTATTTTTATTTCACTTCAAATCGCGATGGCTCCTACGACATTTTCCGGGTGAACTTCAGTCCAAATCGCACGCCACCCCGGTTGATCACCATCCAGGGAAGGATCATTGATGAACAAACCCAGCAACCGATCCGCGCTGAATTGACTTATTCATCGCTGGGTCCGATCAGACAGAATTATTTTTTTCGCAGTAGCAATGGTCAGTATTCCATTCAACTGCAAGCCGCTCACACCATCCAAATCCAGGCCAATCAACCTGGATACCTGAGTAATGTAGTAGAAATCGAACCGGACGTCTGGCAGCAAAGTTCCGATTCCGTGCTGATTGTGGACATACCCCTTGAACCGATTAAAGAAGATCGCAAGATCGAAGTCAGCAACATCTTTTTTGAACAATCGAAACCGAAAATTCTGCCGGAATCTTATCCCGAGTTAAACCGTCTGGTCCAATTACTCAAACAAAATCCCAACATTCACATTTTGATCGAAGGTCATACCGACAACGTCGGAGACCTGAAAGCCAACATTGAGTTATCCCAAAAGAGGGCCATGGGTATCAAGGAATACCTGGTTTACAACGGGATCGCCAAAGAACGTATCGATACAAAAGGTTTCGGTCCCACCAAACCCCTCAACGACAACAGCACCGAAGAAAAACGCCGGGAGAATCGCCGGGTAGAGATTAAAATCACCAAAAGCAGCCCCTGACCGTGCGCTCCATAGCTCTAAAATTGTTTTCTTTGCGGTGGTTTTCACCACCGGTTATGAAATCCTTTTTTCAAATTCTCAGCTTCCTCTTCCACCCGCTTTTCTTTGCGATGTATTTGTTGCTGTTTTGGTTGGTGATCAACCCATTTGCATTCGGAGTGAGTCATTGGTATGATGCCGATAAGTTGATCATCTACATCTTCGTATTAACGCTCTTTATACCCGGTTTGATCATCTTTATGATGTACAAGCTGAATATGATCACCTCGCTGCAAATGCCGACCAATCAGGAACGAATCGGCCCATTAATCGTAACCTTCATTACCTATCTCTGGGTTTTCATGAACAGTCGTAATAACTCCGATATACCGGATGTCTATACTTTCTTCATGGCATCCACCGTCTGTACATTGGGTCTCTTGTTTTTTTTCAACGTCCTGATGCGTCTGAGCATGCATGCCGCTGGAATGGGCTCACTGGCCACCTACTTTCTGTTATTGAACATTTATTACATCCCATTTAATTTCAGTCAGAAGTGGTCCATCTGGAATACCCTCCTGGTCATAATCGTTATGGCCGGACTGGTTGGTACGGGAAGGCTTTATTTAAATAAACACGCCTGGAATGAACTCATGGCCGGCTACCTCGTTGGCATCGTGGGTACTCTAGCGGCAAATCTTCTAATGTAAATGGAACCAACGATACAACGAGAAATTGAAGCCATCTGGGAGGACCGCTCCTTATTAAAAGATCCCGCAGCGCAAGCCCGGATCCGATCGGTGGTAGAAGCGCTGGACAAAGGAACGATCCGGGTTGCCGAACCGGAAGGAGATCATTGGAAGGTAAACGAGTGGATCAAAAAAGCAGTCGTTCTTTATTTTCCCATTCAGAAAATGGAAACCATTGAAGTCGGACCATTTGAATTTCATGATAAAATACCACTCAAAAAAAACTTTGCGGATCAGAGTGTCCGGGTGGTCCCGCATGCCATTGCACGCTACGGATCCTTCCTGGAGCCGGGCGTGATCATGATGCCTAGTTACGTCAATATCGGGGCTTATGTGGGGAGTGGTTCTATGGTAGATACCTGGGCCACGGTGGGTTCCTGTGCCCAAATTGGTAAAAATGTCCATCTCAGCGGCGGCGTTGGAATCGGCGGGGTTTTGGAACCACCACAAGCGGCTCCCACGATCATCGAAGACAATTGTTTTATTGGATCCCGCTGTATTGTCGTCGAGGGTGTCCGTATTGAACGGGAGGCGGTATTAGGCGCCAACGTCGTCCTGACCCAATCCACCAGGATCATTGATGTGACCGGGTCGGAACCGGTTGTCTTTAAGGGGCGTGTACCCTCCCGGTCGGTTGTTATCCCCGGAAGTTATGCAAAAAGTTTTCCTGCCGGAACCTATCAGGTGTCTTGTGCCTTAATTATTGGTAAGCGGCAGGAAAGCACCGACAAAAAAGTAAGCCTGAATGATGCATTACGGACGTATGATGTAGCCGTCTAATCCATTCCATTGTTTGATATCAATTCAATTCCTATGCATAAACCTGTTAATTTACTCGTCCTCCTTCTGGTTGGATCTTTTTTCTTTACCCATTGCCACACGACGAAACACATGGTTGCGGACCAACCGGTGCCCGTGGAGGAGCCGATCACACTTCAAGAGGATCTTGACACTCTGACCGTGACTGCTGATTCCAGTGAACCGGTCGAACCGAATGATTTACCGCTTTATCGCGCAACCTATAATCGCACTGCTGATCTGTTGCACACCAAACTGGACGTGCGGTTTGACTGGGACAATCAATTTGTGATCGGTAAGGCGGATCTTGATTTTACAGCAGTTTTTACCCCGATCGACCAGGTAACGCTTGATGCGAAAAACTTTGATATTTCAGCGATTACCCTGAATAATCAGCCGGTACAATACCATTACGATGAACAACAAATCGTGATCAATCTTGATCGTCCTTATGGTCGATTGGATACGTTTACCCTCCACATCGAATATGTTGCCAAACCCAACGAAGGAGAACAAGGTGGATCCGCTGCCATCAATCAGGATAAAGGGCTTTATTTTATCAATCCCTCCGGAAAGAAAAACAAGCCGCAGCAAATCTGGACCCAGGGTGAAACCGAGTCCAATTCACGCTGGTTCCCTACCATAGATAAACCCAATGAACGCAGCACGGAAGAGATCTACGTAACGGTCCAGGACCGGTTTGTCACCCTTTCAAATGGTGTCAAAGTTTCTTCTGAAAAACATGAAGATGGTACAAGAACCGATTATTGGAAAATGGATATCCCGCATTCGCCCTATCTGTTTATGTTGGCCGTCGGTGATTTCGCGGTGGTCACCGATCATTGGGATGGCATCCCCGTTCAGTATTATGTCGAACCTGAATACGAACCCTACGCCCGGGAAATCTTCAATCATACACCCGAGATGCTGGATTATTTCTCCAATTTGACCGGCATACACTATCCCTGGCCAAAATTCAGTCAGATCATTGTCCGGGATTACGTATCCGGAGCCATGGAAAATACCACGGCGGTTGTATTTGGTGATTTCATCCAAAAAAATGACCGTGAGTTGATGGATGAACCCAACGATTTTATCGTAGCACATGAAATGTTCCACCATTGGTTCGGCGATTATGTTACCTGTGAGAGCTGGTCTAACCTGACCCTGAACGAAGGATTCGCCAATTATGCCGAATACTTATGGAACGAACACAAATACGGCGAAGATGAAGCCGATTTTAGCCGCCTTAATGAAATGAACGGATACTTAAATCAAATGAGCATGGGTGGCGCCCATCCACTGATTGACTTTACCTATGCCGATAAAGAAGACATGTTTGACGCGCACTCCTACAATAAAGGCGGTCTCGTGTTGCACATGTTGCGTCGCTATCTCGGCGATGATGTTTTTTTTGCTGCTCTTCATAAATATCTGGTTGATCATGCCTTGCAGCCGGTGGAAGCTCACGATTTACGACTTGCCTGTGAGGCAGTAAGCGGACAGGATTTGAATTGGTTTTTTAATCAATGGTTTTTCAATCAGGGCCATCCGGTATTGTCCATTGATAAAAAGTACGACGCTGAAAATCACGTCGTCTCTCTGGATGTTGAACAGATTCAGGATCCTCAGGCCAGTCCTGCTATATTTAAATTACCGGTGACCATTGATGTCTATGATGCTTCCGGGCAGATGAAACGGCATCAGGTCGTCATCGATCAGCGAAAAGAACACCTCACTTTACCTGCTGAAACCGAACCAGCGTTGGTTGTTTTTGATGGCAATGACGATCTGGTAATGGTCAAAATGGAGGACAAGTCCCTGGAAGAATATTATAATCAATACCGGTTCCATACCCGGTATGTCCACCGGGCTGAAGCGCTGGATCACCTTTTTGAATCAGACGATCCCCTGGCTTTAAAAGCGATCACTGCTGCCTTGGATGACCCGCACTGGTCCCTGCGTAAACGGGCAGTCATGGCCATCCAGGATTTTGAACAACCCGGATTAAAGGATAAACTCCTTGCGATGGCCGAAAATGATCCCAAAGGAGAAGTCCGGGCCACGGCGATCGAAAAAATCAGCGCTTCCGGCGATCGCAATTACATCAAAACATTGAAAGAAATCATTAAAAAAGCGAAGTCCTATCAGGTCATTGGCGCTGCATTTCAGGGATTATCGGAGCTGGACAATACCGAGGCGCTGGCCATCGTGGACGAATACAAAGACGATCCGGGCCTGCTGCCTATGGTGGCCAATGTTTATGCAGATACTGACAACCCACAGTACATCCCTTTCTTCACGGATCATTTGACAGAAATGGACGGGGTGAAGGCCTTTGACTTTCTTTCCCAGTTTGGTAGGTTGTTAAGCAATCTTCCGGTGACCGATATGGAACCAAATGTGAGTTTGTTGAAAGGCATCGCATTGGATAATGAAGGAGATATTTACAAACGATTTGCAGCTACCAAAGCCCTTTTTGACATGCGCAATGCATTAAAAGACCGGAAATCCGAGGGAACAATGGATGAACAAAAGCAAACAGATGCGTTGATCGAAAAAATAAAGGTCGCCATGAAAGACATTTATGCGAAAGAAGAAAGCACGCTGCTTCGGAACCAATATTTCTACATGCTGAACTCCTAGGGCAAAAGACAAATTATTCTTTTTTTTAAGATAAAGGGGAATGGTCTTTGCGGTACCAAGCAAAACCATTCCCCTTTATTATTGACATTATACGGTAAATGAATTACATTGAACAAATTCCGCGGTCTATTGATTCTTTTGTGGGTTATTATTGTTATGTGATCTAAACCGAGGACAGAGAAGAATGAAATTGGAAAGGACAAACTATCAATTACTGATTGTAAAGCTCGATCAGTTCATACGAAAATACTACGTCAACCAGATAATTCGGGGAGTACTATACAGTGTCGGAGCTATATTGGCCCTGTTCTTACTTGCCAACTTACTGGAGCACAATTTTTATTTTCACAAAGGTACGCGCACGGGCTTGCTGGTAGGATTTATCGGTTTAAGCACCTTGTCACTGGTATATTGGGTGCTGATTCCACTCATGCACTATTTTAAATTGGGCAAAATCATCTCCCACGAGCAGGCTGCTCAAATCATCGGTAGCCATTTTGAAGATGTGCAGGATAAGCTGTTGAACATCCTTCAGCTGAAAAAACAGTCCGGAAGCATTGCAAGTGCAGAATTGATAGAGGCCAGTATCCAACAAAAAGCCGAATCCATCAAGTTGGTTCCGTTTCCCAATGCCATCGACCTGAAAAAGAACCGGAAATACCTGAAGTTTGCATTGCCTCCTTTGCTATTACTGCTCTTGCTGCTGATTGCTGCACCCAGTTTGATCAAAGACAGTACCCGACGACTTGTCCACATCAATGAAGAATTTGAAAGGGAAGCGCCATTTGCTTTCACCGTTCAAAACGATAAACTGGAGGTTGTCCAATACGATGATTATACGCTGGATATCGAAGTAGATGGCTCGATATTACCCGATGATGCATTCATCCGCGTGGAAGACTTTGAGTACCGGTTGCAAAAGCATGATGCCAATCACTTTACTTATGTATTCAACAATGTGCAGAAAGATCTGGAATTTCAACT
>JAGQXC010000422.1 GCA_020436785.1 Saprospiraceae bacterium
ATCAGCTGAACCATGCGTTTAAGCGCCGTCAGACAGATGTTGGGATCGGATCCTTTCTCAAACACCATGGCCGCATCGGTGCGCAGAAAATGCTTCATGCTGGTCCGGCGTACCCATTTTGCATTGAAATGGGCCGACTCGATGAATATGTTTACCGTATCCCCGGTTACTCCGGAGTTGGCACCGCCAAATACCCCGGCAATGCACAGGCCATTGTTTTCTCCATCACAAATCATCAGGTCGGTAGGAAGCAAAGACCGTTCGACGTCGTCAAGGCAAAGGAATTTTGTGCCCGCCGGCAACGTACCCACAATGATCTTTTTCCCCTTTATTTTATCGGCATCGAAGGTGTGGGTTGGTTGTCCCATTTCGTGCAGGACAAAATTGCTGATGTCTACGATATTGTTGATGGGCCGCAGCCCAATGGCCTTAAGCCGGTTCTGCAACCAGGCTGGAGAGGGTCCGACCTGGACGCCAGTCATGACAATTCCGGCATAGCGTGGACAGGCCTGGAAATCTTTTACCTCGACGTCAATCTGTAAGTCAAGGTTATCAATGTTAAATTGTTCCGCCGGTGGTAATTTGATCTTACCATTTAATCCACGGTTAACCCGCAGGTAAGCCGCCAGATCCTTGGCCACCCCCAAGTGATTGGTGGCGTCTGAACGGTTGGGCGTCAGTCCGATCTCAAATACGACATCGCGCTCAACCGGGTAGTAATCGATGGCCGGACGACCTATTTCATAAGCTGGATCCAGGATCAGGATACCCTCGTGGCTGGTGCCCAGACCAACTTCATCCTCGGCGCAGATCATGCCTTCGGATACTTCTCCGCGGATCTTGGCTTTATTGATCTGGAAGGGCTCACCGGAAGTCGGATGGATGGTCGTCCCCACCGGAGCCACAAGCACTTTCTGGCCTGCCGCTACATTGGATGCTCCACAGACGATGGGAAGGAGTTGACCTGTGCCAATATCCACGGTCGTCAGTGACAATTTATCGGCGTTGGGATGTTTGTCACAAGTCATCACCTGACCAACTAAAATCCCCTCCAAAGCTCCGGGAATGGACTCAAAGGTTTCCATACCTTCCACTTCAAGTCCCAGACCGGTCAGTATCTCTGCCGTTTCTTCGGCCGGATAATCAATATCCAGATACGTTTTAAGCCAATTGTAGGAGATTTTCATGCCTCTTCATCTTTAACGAACCGCAAAGATAGGATTATACCAAGAGTTAAGCCGGAAAGTCTGAGATAAGATTAGGCTACCAGGAAGGTTACTGATCAGGCTATAATGTTTGACTGCCAACCAGAAAGGCAACCATAAAAGCAAAAGCTGTGATCACGATACCGTACATGAAAAAATTATAACAGTGCCGTAAATAGGTGTATTTCTGGCCAAGCGCCCGTCCCAGATAAAAAAGATCACGGGTGATCGATTGATCCAACCGGTCATCTTCGGCCACGACATGCTTGATTCCCCGTTCGTAATCGTCAAAACTCATCTTGAAGAAGTTGCCAAAGAAAAAGAGATTGGATTTATTCTCATCGATATCATCCTTAGCGGTCAGACCGGACATCTTAACGGGCCGCGTGGCCAGGGTGGCAAAAATGATGGCAATCACACAAACTACAATCAGCATTAGTGTTGGGATGAGAAGCTGGCGGTTGTTTTTGAGAATGCTTCCCAGGAAGGGCAGTGAGATGGACAGGATCAGGGCGTTTACTGACAGCATGTGGTTGGCTTTGTTGTCAGCAATTGAACTGAGATTGACATGGTTACGTAATGCCGTCTTGAATTGATTTTGCGCCGGGCGGTTTTGTGCCAGTGACCGGGTGATGAGTGAACTTGGCCGTAATCCCTTCGCTTGCTCCAACAATTGCTCCTGTCTCTTCAGTAGCAAGTAATCGAGATTTTGCTCTTTCCCTTTGCCCAACAGTTTTTTCCCTTCCGGTGAATAATATTCATGACGGGAGAAAAAATCAATATTGGTCTTTAACCAGGATTTTTTCTTGATCTTTTCGTCATGGATGGAAATCAATTCCTGGCGTAACCGCTCGGACCAGATGGGATAATCCGCATCTGCCAGATTGGCCACATCGGCATCTTTCAGGAGGGCCTGTAACGGTGTGACGGGTTTGACATCCCGCTTGGTGGCTTCGATCACTTCACAGACCGAACGGATCAGGGCATCGGATTCACCTTGCAGCTTCAGGTATTTACGCGCGATCTCTTTGGACTGTTCTTCGTGTTGATCGTAATCGTAGATGAATCCTGAATCGTGAAATAAGGCAGCCAGCAGGAGGATTTCCATATCCGCTTCACTGAGCTTCGCTTCCTTGGCGAGCTGCTCACTAAGTTCGAATACTTTTTGGGTATGTTCCCAGTTGTGGTAGGCGAATTCGGGCCCCAATTCTTTCTGGAGCAATTCCTTTACATATCCTTCGGCAGCAGTAATCCGTGATGTGGTCATACCTTGAGTCAAACGCTTCCAACCAAAGGTAACGATAAATTGGTTTTGATCCGGAATTTGGTTCTGATCCGTTGGATCAGGGAGTTTTGCGATAAAACACCATCAGGGTAGCAGATCTGTGTTTCCCTTCGTTGGCGATGTACATCGTCCCATCCGGTCCAAAACAGATGCTTTCCGGCTGTTTGTAAAGAAGTGTGGGCAATCGCACCCAGCTCTTGATCCGTCCGTTCTTATCCATGACCAGCAATTGGGGCTCCGGGGAAGAGAGGATATAGAGGTCACCGTTTTTCGGGTAGCGGGCAATGGCGGATGTATTGAACCGAATGTGATCCGGCGCCTGAATTCCGGTTTGATTTTCACGAT